>JAFTXD010000011.1 GCA_017461775.1 Lachnospiraceae bacterium | reverse complement strand
GAGGTATTGTCGCCATCCACTCGCAGAAAGGATATGGTAGTGAAGCTTGAGAAATATCGTAACTGCGGAGTGCGGGAATATTGGATAATTGACCCAAAGAAAAAGTTACTTTTTTGTTATGATTTTGAACATGGAAAAGAACAAACTTGTTCCTTGGAGGGAGAGCATGGTTTAGCCATATACCGGGGAGAAATCAGGGTCAATCTTAGTGAACTTGGTCAGAAGATTTTGGAAAGAGAAAATCGAAAGAGAAGAAAAGAGGTTATATATTATACAGAAGGTGGGCAAGAGATGGGAGGAGTTGAGGAAGATACGCAGCAGTATCTTGTGAATCCAAAGAGTGAATATACCATAGAAGATTATTTTGCACTACCGGACGACAGGTGGGCAGAGCTGATAGACGGATATTTTTATGAGATGGAGACGCCGTCCGTGATGCATCAGGAAATTGCGATGAATCTTCTTATACAGATATGTTCGCAAGTGAAGGAACGGGGAGATAAGCTTTTTACATTAAGGACAAGTGTTCAGTTGGACTGCGATGAGAAAACCATGATGTTGCCGGACATGATGATTATTTGTGACCGGGATAAGCAGAAAAAGAAAGTTATCTACGGAGCTCCGGACTTTGTACTGGAGGTATTATCGCCTTTCACTCGGAAGAAGGATTTAATCATCAAGCACCGAAAGTACCTAAATGCCGGAGTACGTGAGTACTGGATTATTGACCCGGAGGAAAATCGACTTATCACCTATGACTTTGAAAATGGTGAGAATGTGGCGTCCTACCCATTTACAGAGGTGGTGGGACTGAGTATATATGAGAAGGAGATTTCCGTGGATTTGCGGGAGCTTGCAGAGATATTGGAAGAATAAAGTGGGGGCAGCGATGCCCCCATTTCTTTTGTGCTTTATTTTTCTTCCATTTTACATTACTTTATTCACTTTTTACCATTCCATGGTAATTAATTTTACATTCCTTGTTTAGAATAATACTTGTCAGTGAAAACTTGAAAAGAGGAGAATTTTTATGAAAAAGAAACTTTTATCAATTTGTATGGCTGCCATGATGGCAGTAACTGTATTAACCGGATGTGGTGGTGCAGAGAGCAAAGCACAGGATGTGTATGTAATCTCCCGTGAGGATGGTTCAGGAACCAGAGGAGCTTTTGTAGAGCTTCTGGGAATTGAGCAGAAGAATGAAGCGGGGGAAAAGGAGGATATGACCATCGATACTGCGGAGGTAACCAACTCTACTTCCGTAATGATTACTACAGTACAGGGAAACGAAGCAGGTATTGGTTATATCTCTCTTGGGTCCATGGACGATACCAAGGTAAAGGCAATCAAGGTAGATGGTGTGGAAGCAACCGTAGAAAATGTAAAGAATGGCTCCTACAAGGTAGCAAGACCCTTCAACATTGCAACTATGTCAGGAGTAAGTGACGCAGCACAGGATTTTGTAAACTACATTCTTTCTACCGAAGGACAGAGCATTGTAGAAGCAGCTGGTTACATTAAGTTAGATGATACCGTAGCATATGCTTCAAATGGTGCAACCGGTAAAGTGGTTGTCGGTGGTTCTTCTTCGGTATCACCTGTAATGGAGAAGATTATAGAGTCCTATGCAGCGGTAAATGCAGGTGTGGAAATCGAGCTTCAGACAAGTGACTCCTCCACCGGTATGTCAGCAACCGCAGACGGTACCTTAGATATCGGTATGGCTTCCAGAGCGTTAAAGGATAGCGAAATCGAAAAAGGTTTGGTTGGTACCCAGATTGCCATGGATGGTATCGCAGTAATCGTAAATAAGAACAATACCGCAGTAGATAACCTTACCAGCGAGCAGATTATGAAAATCTACACCGGAGAAATTAAGAGTTGGAGTGAAATTCAGTAATTGTTTGATGAGGTAAAATGACATGAAAGAAAAACTTATGAAACTGATTTTTCTGGGAGCTGCCTGTGTTTCCATCGCCATGGTTCTGCTTATATGTATCTTTCTCTTTGTAAGTGGTCTGCCAACCATTGAAGAGATTGGATTCCTTTCCTTCTTCTTCGGCAGAACCTGGAAACCAGGCAACAACCTATATGGAATTTTTCCGATGATAGTGGGAAGCGTCTACGTAACTGTAGGCGCCATTATCGTTGGAGTTCCTATCGGAATTTTGACAGCGGTGTTCATGGCCAAGTTTTGTGACTCTAAAATGTACAAAGCTGTGAAGCCTGCCATTAATCTGCTTGCAGGAATTCCTTCTATTGTATATGGATTCTTCGGATTATGGGTATTGGTGCCCATCATCAAAAACCTTTTCGGGGGAAGTGGTAAGAATGTTTTGACGGCATCTGTTTTGCTGGGAATTATGATTCTGCCCACGATTATTAATATTTCAGAAACTGCGCTGCGTGCTGTACCCCAGAGCTATTATGAGGCAGCAGTGGCGCTGGGAGACACCCATGAAAAAAGTGTATTCCGGGTGGTGCTTCCGGCGGCGAAGTCCGGTATTATGGCCGGTGTCATCTTAGGTATCGGAAGAGCGATTGGCGAGACCATGGCATTGATTATGGTTGCAGGGAACCAGAAGGTGATTCCGGGAAGTCTCTTAGATGGCGTGCGTACCCTTACCGGCAATATTGTGCTGGAGATGGGCTACGCTACGGATTTGCACAGAGAAGCCCTCATTGCAACAGCAGTGGTATTGTTTATATTTATTTTGCTGATAAATGTATTGTTTTCTTTAGCAAAGAATAAGGAAACGGTTTAGAAAAAGGTGAAAAAGAAGAATGAATGTTTCAAAACTTTTAAGACTGCTGGTATATGGGGCAGCAATGATTACCGTAGGCGTGCTGGCGGGACTGATTATCTATATTCTTGTGATGGGGATTCCACATCTGACACCGGATTTATTTGCGTGGAAATATACCTCTGACAATGGCTCCGTGGTACCGGCACTGATTAATACACTTATTATGGTGGTAATGACCTTACTTATGGCGGTACCCGTAGGTATTTTTTCTGCAATCTACCTGGTAGAGTATGCCAGAGGGGACAGTAAGCTGGTGAAGCTGATTCGTGTTACCACAGAGACCTTATCGGGAATCCCATCCATTGTATATGGACTATTTGGATATCTGTGCTTCTGTGTGGCGCTGAAGCTGAATTATTCTCTTTTAAGTGGTGCACTGACGCTGGCTATCATGGTGCTTCCGTCCATTATGCGTACTACGGAGGAGGCTTTAATTTCCGTGCCGGATTTGTATAGGGAAGGAAGCTTTGGACTGGGGGCAGGGAAGCTGCGAACGATATTTGTTATTGTACTTCCGTCGGCAGTGCCGGGTATCTTGGCAGGGGTGATTCTTGCCATCGGGCGTATTGTAGGCGAGACGGCGGCACTGATTTTCACCGCGGGTACGGTGGCAAAGGTGCCGGACTCTGTACTTGGCTCCGGAAGAACCATCGCTGTGCACATGTATCAACTTTTTAACGAAGGTCTTGCTATGGAAAAGGGCTATGGTACCGGCGTGGTGCTTCTGGTAATGGTGCTTGCAATCAATGGTATTTCTAATCTGATTGGTAGAAAGCTTGGCGGAAATAGTGGAGAAAGAGCATAATGAGTAAATTTGAAATAAAGAATCTTGATTTATATTATGGGGATTTCAAGGCATTAAAGAATGTGAATCTGGAAATTCCGGAAAAGGAGATTACTGCATTTATCGGCCCCTCCGGATGCGGTAAATCCACACTTTTAAAATCCTTAAACCGCATGAACGATTTGGTAGCGGGATGTAGAATCGGAGGACAGATTCTGCTGGATGGTGAGGACTGCTATGACAAAAAGATGGATGTCAATGTACTGCGTAAAAGAGTGGGCATGGTATTTCAGAAGCCCAATCCTTTTCCGATGAGTATTTATGATAATATTGCCTATGGTCCCAGAACCCACGGTATCCGCAAGAAGGAGCAGTTGGATGAAATCGTGGAGGAATCCCTGCGCAGTGCGGCTATCTGGGAGGAGGTAAAGGATAGGTTGAAGAAGTCTGCACTGGGGCTTTCCGGTGGGCAGCAGCAGAGACTTTGTATCGCCAGAGCCTTGGCAGTAAAGCCGGAGGTGCTCCTTATGGATGAGCCCACCAGTGCTCTGGACCCGATTTCTACAGCAAGCATTGAGGATTTAGCCATGGAGCTGAAAAAGCAGTACACCATTATCATGGTTACCCACAATATGCAGCAGGCCATCCGTGTGTCTGACAAGACCGCTTTTTTCCTTTTGGGAGAGGTGATTGAATTTGGGGATACGGAGCAGATGTTCTCCGTGCCTAAGGATAAGAGAACAGAGGATTATATT
>JAFTXD010000099.1 GCA_017461775.1 Lachnospiraceae bacterium | reverse complement strand
GCTGCACTGCGTTTTTTACGTTCTTCTTCGTCTTTGTAGTACTGGCTCTGCATATCATAGAGAACGGCATATCTGCCGCCTGCTGCCAGCAACTCTTCGTGAGTACCTTCCTCAATAATACGCCCATGCTCCAGCAAAATGATGCGGTCGCAGAAACGGGTACTGGAAAGTCTGTGGGAAATGTAGATAGAGGTACGATTCTCCATAGCAGGACCCAGATTCATGTACAGCTCGTTCTCTGCAATGGGGTCCAGTGCCGCCGTAGGCTCATCCAAAATCACCAGTGGAGCCTGCTTGTAAAGTGCTCTTGCAAATAAAAGCTTCTGCTTCTCACCGCCGGAAAAATCTACTGCAGTTTCTTCGATTTTCTTCACTAATTTGGTTTCACCCTTCTCTGGAAGTGTATTGTATTTCTCCCAGAAGCCGGACAACTTCAGCGCCTTCTCCAGACGCTCCTTATCCCAGGTTCTTTCTCCGGTGATATTCTCATCCACAGACAGTGGGAGCAGGGTACTGTCTTGGAAAAGCACGGAAATCAAAGCCATATACTCCTCTCTCGTGTACTCTTCCATTTTTTTATCATTTAAGAGGATTTCTCCCTGCTCCGGCATATATAATCCACAAATCAGCTTCACCAATGTGGTTTTCCCGGCACCGTTCAGTCCAATCAGTGCCAGCTTCTCTCCCGGTGTGATGGTCAGATTCAGGTCCTTAATGGTGGGCTCTTCGTTCCCCTGATAAGTAAAAGTTACATTACGAAGCTCCAGCTTCACCGGTTTATTCTTGAACTCTTCGACCAAATTCTTTCCAACGCCACCCTCCTGACGCCATACACTCTCCGTCTCCTCAAACTCCCTAAAATAGCTGATAGAAGTATTGATGGCATTGATAAACATCACATTTCTGAGCACATGCTCCACACTCTGGGAAAAGCTGGAGAAAACGCCGATGTAAAATACAAATTCCGCTGCGGTAATGCTTCCCTGGGACAGATAATATCCAAGAAGCAGAAACGCCAGCAAATCTCTTCCAAATTCCAGCACTGCGCCGGTCACATTACGGAAGCAATACCAATTATGGATTTTCCCGTAAAGACCACCGATTTTCTCCAGATTCTCGTCGTATTTTTTCAGGATATAGTCCAGCATTCTGTAGATTCGGATATCTTTCCCTGCTGCCGAGTCCATACACTGCGCAGTGATATAGGCCTCGCCCTTGGAGTACTTGCTGATTTTACCGAAATACTTTCCGTGCTGCTTGCGGGCCACTCCCAGCAGATACAGGTTAATGGCAATACTGAGGAATGCCGCACAGAGAATCAGGATACTCTTGCTTCCCAGAATTACACCGTACATCACCGCCGTAGTCAATCCGGTCAGAAGCGCTGTCACAGCTCCCGTAGCCCTATAGATATCATTACCAAAGCGGGCATTCCCCCAGGCATTGTCCTTGATATCCTTATAATCCTTATCCTCCAGACGCTCATAGTCAATTTCTGTCACCTTATGTATGTATTTCCGCACGAAATGCAGGTGAAAATAGTCGGTCTGCTCATAGTAATAATTGATGATGACACTGCTGAGCACATTGAGAACCAGCATCCCTGCCGCAATCCCCAAAAGTGGTCCCAGCACCTGCATCACCGAGCCTCGCCGCTCTAACCCCTGCACCAGACTGGCCGGAAGCAAATCCCCCAGAAAATACGCCAACGTCTGGGGAATAATCTCCAGGAACGCACAGTAAAACATCCATTTATTCCACGATTTCATCTGCTTAAAAAAGTAAATCACGTTGCTGCCATAGCCGTACTTGCGCTTCTGCTTGTCAGCAGTGATATGATACATGTTGTTCATAATTCTCCCCCCATTCTTCTTTAAGTAATTCTCTTAAATATACAATATTCCGGTATAAAAAAACAATTCGTGCACGAGATGTCGCTCTACGTGCACGAATTGCATACTTCACCCCTTTTTATCTGAAGGTATTGGTCAATTCTCTTTTGTTAATTCGTTAGTTGCGTTTCTCCAATTCTGCTTTCAGGCGTGCAATTTCTGCAGCCTGTTGCAGAAGTTCCTCGTTCTTTTGAGCAATCTCCTCGTCCTTCTGAGATAGCTCCTCGTCCTTCTGTGTAAGCTTCTCAGTTATTTCAAGATATCTCTTTTCCGAATCCTCCAACCGTTCATAAAACTGATCCATTTTCTCCCACTGTTCCATGTAACGGTCCCATTTCAGTTCTAAAGACTGGTCATACATATCACAGACCTCCTTCGTTTCCGGATAGCCGGCGTACAGATGCTTCAGAAGTTTCTGCGTAAGCAGAAATAGATTCCTGGCATCATTTTGGCTGATATTCCCAACAGACAAATTCATGTTTATACTGTCAAGTATATCACACTCAATAAGATTTTTCAATTGCTCAATTGTCTCCGGCGTCCGCGTTTTCTCTAAAAGGTCACGCAGCTTAAGTAACTGGAACGGAATCAGAATAATCAGTTTCTTCCGATTCAGCTCCTCCAAGGAGGTTGCTAAAAAATTGAAGGTGGAAACTTCGTAATCAAAAACACCCTGCCTTCCAAAATTCAGGCGAAGTACATATTTTTCAGGTACGGGGGTTGAGGAATAAAGATAAATAATCTTTGGTTCCGGGAAATTAAGAAGATAATACTTATCTGTTGAGATATGCTCCCGATTAGCGTGTTGAAAGCCATAATCAAACACTCTGAGCACAATATCCGAATCATTCTCCATCTGAGCTTCCATGTGGTAACTGTAAACCTTATTGATGGTAACGATAGTATCGGCCAGCGTTTTCCGAAGATTCTCATCTTCAAACTCTGTCCAATTATATGCAATTTCACTGCTTTCGGGATAGTTCGTTCCAAAAAGTCCGTTGATGAGATTTATAACGGCTTTGGAAGAAAGAGTAAGAATACGCTTAAAGATTTTATCAAAAATAAACTGAATCGTTTCGGCCATAGTCTCCCTCCTAGCGGGAATTGACCATATGCCTCCAGATACGTTTAAGTATACCATGCAAAATACGAAAAGTAAATACCCAAATAGTTTCTTACATAATTTTCTCTATCATTGATTACTTATGTTCAAATTGTGGTACAATGGTTTCAATATTCGAATCAAGAGGTGGTACACATGAACATTTCAGAAGCAATGAAGCAAAGACATTCCGTAAGAAGTTATAGTCCAAAGACCATCGAAGGAGATACCCTTCAGGCACTGGAAGATGTAATCTCCGAATGCAACAAAGAAAGCGGATTGCATATCCAGCTGAT
>JAFTXD010000098.1 GCA_017461775.1 Lachnospiraceae bacterium | reverse complement strand
TTGTTGTCCTTATTAAAGAAGCTTCTTCTTGATTTTCGTATTCTTGGGGAGTACAAACCGCTTTGCACACCTTTTGATATTCCTGAGACCGCAACAGCATCTGAGATATCTTATCACAAGGAAAACAGTTACACTGATTACATTTTTCAACACCATGTTCTTGTGTGCAGTCTACTAATTGGTATGTACATTGCTTATGGGAGTGACAACCTGAACATTCTATTTCTTCATTTGCGATTTAGCATTCTTTCTTATATACTAGCATTCCATTCCCATAAGGGTCATCTTCTGCCCCAAATTCTTCTCCAACAAAGATATAGCCATTTTTTTCAAGAACTCTCACAGAAGCATTATTCCCTCGCATAACACGACCATATAAAACATCTATTCCAAAAGTTGAAACTATAAATTCAGTCATTGCATTTAATAATTCCGTAGCATATCCTTTTCCACTGTATTTCTTACAAATTCCATAACCTATTTCAACTTCATTAGCCTTGCCTTCTACTTCATTTACACCCGTGTCACCTATCAATTCACCAGTTTCTCTTAAATCTACAGCCAGTACATAAGGTAAGTGCCTATTATTCACACAGTCAACATAGAAGTTAATTGCGCCTTGTGTTTCTTCAATATCAGCATAACTTTCATTCGGAATCCATCTTTTAACTTCTTCCTCTAAATGATTTTCATACAAAGATTTTGCATCTTCCATTACAAATTTTCTTATTCTCAAATGTTCTGTTTCAAATATATATTCCATCGTTTTACCTCGATTTTCCACTCCCAGCGTATCCCTTACCATAAAGCAGGTGCTGATTATCATAATCACCAGCGCAACATAAAACTGTATCCCCGGTCTTTCACCTAATAGCAACATACCAAATAGCACCCCTAAAAAGGGCGCAATAGAATAATAAGCACTTGTCTTGGCGGCTCCCAAATCCTTCTGGGCCATAATGTAAAAATGTATGCTCAAACCGTACGCAACAAAGCCTAGTACCAATACGCACAAAAGCCATTGCACAGCCGGTAGCGTTTCTCCGATGACAAGAGCTACAATGAAACTTCCGATTCCCGAAAATGTACCTTTGATAACCACAATCTCTATGGAGCTTTTGTTGCTAATGCCTTCTCCGCAAATCCATAAATAAATAACCCCAAGCCAGCCCCCAGATACAAAAAGGAAGCCATCATGGTGGGTTCCACATAATTCAATAACAATTTTGAGAATGGCACGTTAATGGCATACAGTGCCGCTGCCAAAACAGCATATATTCATGCAATCCCTTTGCTTTTCACCTCAATTACCTCTACCGGAATATCACTCTATGCCAAATATTCCAATATCTCCTCAATATCATATTTCTTCGCCGTAAGTATCACGGCATGCTCTTCCAGCACCTCTTTGATAATCCGCTTTTCCACAGCCCTGCGGTGCTCAAAATGGGCCACCATCCCCTCAAAATCCTTCAAGTCATGCTCCTTAGCATAGGGGCAGCTCTTTAGATACTCCACCATCAGCTGATACCAAAGCTGGTTGCCCTGCTGGTCGCAGCGTTCCTCTCGAATGATACGCACATTTTCCGCAATATCCTCATTATCCAGATAAAGCATAAGGAACCTCTCCTTGTCCACTTTTTCCCAAAGTTCCTTATAAAAAGCTACAATCTCATCATCACTGAGCAGATGGAATAAAATCATATCCTCCACGATGTTCTGGAAAAAGGCACATTCAAACAGATTTCCCTGTCCGTGAAAGGCTTCATATCTGCGAAGCACAATCTCCTTCAGCTCTTCCAAGGAGCGTCTCCCATTATAAATCTCATACTGCTCCAGGTCCTTATGAAAGCCCGGATAATCGGTGATAATACGGGTATACGCTACGATATAACGCTCTCCCTCTACCGCTGTCCACTTGCGGATTTCCTCCTGAATGTCCGGGTACTTCGCCAAGGTCTCCTGATATTGTGGCTCTGTCATATAGGTACACCATGCCAGCTCCACCGGGGAAATATCCCCTTCTGCATATCTGTGATACTCCGGTAGTGCCTCTGACAGACGCTGAATCAATGTACTTTTTCCGCTTCCCTGTATTCCTTCAATAAAAATATTTTTCAAATGCTCATCTCCCTACAGTGCCAGATAAGCCTCTGACACCTTCTCATACTCATCCTTATCTGCAATCTTCTCGATGCAGATTTCCTCATCAATCTTCTTGCTTCTGAAAAGGTAGCAACCCTCATCACTTACGGTATCCTCCACCACAAGGGCTGCTGCCACATAATACTTGTTCTCCACCTGAAACTCATCGATGATAGCAAACTCTCTTTCCTCGCCGCCCATCTCCATTTCAAAGGTTTCATACTCCATAAATTCGTTTTCCATTTTATTATCCTCCTAATATTTTTTTCTTTTTGACATTTTCTTTTCCAGCTTTTTCTCCATAATCTTCCGGCGCTGGGCAGCGAACTGTTCTTCCCGCTGCATATCCTGATAAGTGCGCCAGCGTTTTTTGTCCAGAGTGCCATTTTCCAGCGCTTCTTTGATGGCACAGCCCGGCTCCTTCCCGTGCTTGCAATCAGAAAACCGGCACATTCCTGCCAGCTCTTCGATATCCTCAAAGGATACCTGCATCCCCTGCTGTGCTTCACTGACGATTAACTTACGGATTCCCGGTGTATCAATGATAAGACCGCCGCCCTTCAGTACTTTTCCATCCGGCAAATAAATCTCCTCCGGAATCTGAAAGCTCTGCTTATAGGTCGTAGTATGTCTTCCCTGTGCATCGGCTTCTCTGATACCACCGGTCAGCATCTCTTCCCTGCCAAGTACCATGTTCACAAAGGACGATTTGCCCACACCGGAGGAGCCCAGAAGCACCAGCGTTTTTCCTGGAGCAAAATATGGCTCCAGCCCTTCAAAGCCTTCCCCTGTTACGGAGCTGACACAGGCAAAGTTCACCCCCGGTGCCACTTTAAGTACTTCCTCAACATATCTATCCCTATCCTCACACAAATCCGCTTTAGTAAGTACAATCACCGGCGTGCCACCACTCTGCCAGGCCACCGCCAAATACCTTTCCAGCTTGGACACATGAAAGTCCTTATTCAGAGACATGGTGATAAATACATAATCAAAATTAGCTGCCACAGCCAAATCCGGCTGACCCGGCGTGGCATTTAACCTTTTAAATACCGATTTTCTTGGCAGTACCTTCACAATCGTGCTATCCCCGGTGCAATTCTCAATAATCTCCACTTCGTCCCCCACTGTAGGGAATTCCACCAGCTCCGCAGTATTATAAAATGCGGATGTTTTCAATCTTCCATATGCAATTTTTCCTTCACACAATAATTCATACCGCTCCCTGTGGGCAGCGATTACACTTGCTGTTTTACAATTCATTTTCTTGTCCTCTTTTCTTTTCGTCCTACATTTTGTGTGACTACCCAAAGAGAGACTTGATGAAGTCGTGGTCTGCCCCGAGGAATGGAGTATGGCAGGGGAAATTTTGAATATGGAGATATTTTAGATTTTCTTAGATTGCTGCTTCAACATCAGGGGAATTCAGGCAAGGATGCCTGAATTAGGGTGCACTGTGCACGGATGCACATTGCACCCGACCCGTAGCTTCTCACAGTCCATATCAGCAATCTTAGAAAATCTTAAATATCGGAGTCTGATAAATTTCCCCTGCCATACTCCATTCCTTGGGGCAGACCACGACTTCTCTCCATACTTCTCGCCAAAAAAAGGTGGTACCACAAAATGATACCACCCAAAACACGCACAGATATTGTAAAACAATCCTTACATATTGCTCTCAGAGGTAATCACACATATTATTGCTTTAAAGTTGTTGTTATTTCTCATCATTGCCATAATACATTACCTCCTTTAAAATATTTTCTTTTTACAGAATATTCCTCTCCGGCCATTTTGTCAACCCTTGAATATGGGACAAAATACTTCCTGTATCTGTTCGATGGAGATTGGCTTGGAAATGTGCCCGTTCATGCCGGCCTCAAAGGCATCCCGCTTATCCTTCTGGAATGCGTTGGCGGTCATAGCCACAATAGGAATACTTGCCTTCTCCTTATCCTCCAGTGCACGAATGGCTCTGGTAGCCTGATAACCATCCATAATCGGCATCTGGATATCCATCAGAATCAAGTCAAACTCTCCCGGATGAGATGCCTTTACACGCTCCACCGCTTTTTCGCCATCACCACAGACCTCTACGCAGAAACCATGACCTTCCAGTATCACCGTGGCAATTTCCTGATTCATCTCATTATCCTCCACCACCAACAGCTTCTTTCCCTCATAGCAGCTGCCGGTAAAGCTCTTCTCCTCCTCTACAAAGGCTTCTGCTACCTGTAGGGGTATTTCCACCGTGAAGGTGGTACCTTCTCCTTCCTTACTCTGTACACTGATTTTACCATCCATGATATCCACCAGCTTCTTCGTGATGGCAAGTCCGAGGCCTGTACCCTGTACACCGGACTGGGTGGCAGTCCGCTCCCTTTCAAACATTCCAAAAACATTCTTCTGGAATTCCTCACTCATACCGATACCGGTATCCTTCACTACCATGGTCAGTGTCACATAGCCTTCAATACTCATCTCCGACTCTTCCACTGTAAACCACACCTCTCCACCATCCTTGGTGTATTTCATGGCATTGGATAAAATATTGAAAATAATCTGCCTTGTTCGCAGAATATCTGCCTGCACAAAATCATATTTCACATTATGCATGGCCGTGGTAAACCGGATGGTCTTCTTATCCATTTCCGGCATAAACATAGCTCTGGTTTCTCCCACCAGCTTGGAAATGCTACACGGAGCAAGCTCCAAATCAATCTTCCCGTTTTCAATACGGGCCATATCCAGCACATCATTAATCAGCCTAAGAAGATGCTTGCTTGCCACATCCATTTTCTCCAGACAGTCCTCCACCCGGGCAGTATCCTGAACATTCTCCCTGGCAATTTCATTAAAGCCGATAATGGCATTCATGGGCGTACGGATATCGTGGGACATATTGAATAAAAAAGTACTCTTTGCCTTATTGGCAATCTGGGCCTCCGCCAGTGCCTGCTGCAAAAGACGGTTGTGCTCCGCCTCTCTCTTTGCCTTTTCCTTCTCCATTTTCTCCTTATCATGGGAAGTAATGAAAATGAACATACCGATGACGGCTATGGTATACGCCATGGAAAAATAAGGCTTTGTCGGCAGCACGGATTGGGCCACGCCCAGTAAAAAGGGAATGATGGTAAAGGAGATTACTGACCTGCATTTCTGATGGTCATTCTCACTCTTTGACAACATACATCTTTGAACGGTAAGCAAAATAGCCCACACAAAGTAGAAATACGCTGCCATAAACTGATACTGGAACAAACTTCCCCTGACGTACTGCCCTGCTGCGTCAAAGGAAAAGATGCTTCCGGTCCAGTGATTGGACACAATCAATATCACAAGTACCGTAAGGGGCAGCTGCCCCAGACTTTCCTTCAGCTTCGTATTCAGAAAATTTACCTTGTGAATCTTCTGAACATAAAGAAATCCCAGATATGCCACTCCGCTGGACAGGAAAAAATAAGCATCAGAAACCAGCGAAAAAAATATCTGCCCCAGATTAATATATTCCAGATAACAAAGTCCCCAAACAGCATCCACCAGAGCGTAAATTGCAGAAACAAGAGTCAGCTTCAAGAAGGTCTCATGTCCCTTGGCATACGTGTTGTGTACGCGGTGATATATAAATGTCAAAATAATAAAACAAAATATGGCAACTTCCGAATACAGTACATTAATCATGCTCTCTTCACCTTCTAGAAATGTCTGACGTTTTCTGCCGAATCAGAAAACCTCATTTACAATTTTAATACATACGCATGATTATTTCTACACTTTTCTACATTATTTTGTAGAAAATGCAAAATCCTTTACCACCTTTCCCGTTTTCTTCATTGCATAGTGCACGAAAAAATGGTAGCCTATGTATAGTGTATTTTTAGGAGGTTTTAGTAATATGAGCGAAATGAAAAAAATTCCTCTTCGTGAAGAGGTTCCGGTAGAATATACCTGGAAGCTGGAGGATTTATATGCCACCGATGAGGATTGGAAAAAGGAAATGGAAACCTTAAAGGAGCTGGCCGGCAGCATTGCTTCCTATCAGGGAAAGCTGGGAGAAAGCTCTGCCAATCTCCTTGCAGCATTAAAGCTGATGGATGACTTAAGCGTCGTAGGCGAAAACTTTATCAATTATGCTATGCGTAAATCCGACCAGGACACCAAGAACACCACTTATCAGGGCTTTAAGGACCAGGCTATGGGACTTTACGCGCAGATCGACAGTATGAGTTCTTTCATGAAGCCGGAGATTCTTTCCATCCCGGACGAAACTCTGGACGGCTTCTTTGCACAGGAGCCACAGCTTGCTGTATACAAGAGATATCTTAACAATATCCGCCGCAGAAAAGCTCACATCCTCTCCAATGAAGAAGAGAAAATCCTGGCTGCTGCCAGCGAAATGATGCGCGCTCCCGGGGATATCAATGGTATCTTAAACAATGCCGACATGACCTTTGCGTCCATCGATGATGGTAAAGGAGGCAAGCTTCCTGTAACCCACGGCAGCTTCATTCCTCTCCTTCACAATGCGGATGTAAACATCCGTAAGGCAGCCTTTGAATCCCTTTACAGCACCTACGATGCCCACAAGAACACTTCTGCGGCAATTTTGTCCTCCCAGATGAAGCAGCTGCAGTTTAATGCAAATATGCGTCGCTACGGCAGTGCCTTGGAGGCTTCCTTAGATGCCACCAATGTAGATACTAAGGTTTATTACAACTTAATCGAAGCCGTACACGAGAACATGGAATCCATGTACAAGTATGTACGTCTTCGCAAGAAGCTTCTTGGCGTAGACGAGCTTCACATGTACGATTTATATACCCCTATTGTGGCAGATGTAGATGCCAAGATTCCTTACGAGGAAGCAAAAATCAACACCATCGAGGCCTGCAAGGTACTGGGTGATGATTATGTATCCATCCTAAAGGAAGGCTTTGCAAACCGCTGGATTGACGTGTATGAGAATGTAGGAAAGCGCAGTGGTGCTTATTCTGCAGGCGCAAGAAAGCATCCATATGTCCTGTTAAATCATCAGGACGATTTAAATACCGAGTTTACCCTTGCCCATGAGATGGGTCATGCACTCCACTCCTACTATTCCAACAAATATCAGCCCGTGGTGGATTCTGACTATGTAATCTTCGTGGCAGAGGTAGCTTCTACCTGTAACGAAGCTCTTCTGATGCAGTATTTACTGGAGAAAACTACGGATAAGAAGCAGCGTGCTTACCTTATCAACTACTTCTTAGAGCAGTTCAGAACCACTCTCTACCGCCAGACCATGTTTGCAGAGTTTGAGCTGAAAATGAGCGAGATGTGTGCACGGGGCGAAAGCATCAATGCCCAGTCCGCAAGCAAGGTATATCATGATTTAATCGACCTTTACTTTGGTAAGGATATCGTACATGATGCTTATATTGACTTAGAGTGGGCAAGAATTCCTCACTTCTACTACAACTTCTACGTGTACCAGTACGCTACCGGCTTCTCCGCTGCTATCGCACTGTCCGAGAAGATTTTGAAGGAAGGCGAGCCTGCTGTGAAGGCTTACAAGGAGAACTTCTTAAGTGCCGGCTGCTCCAAGGACCCGGTATCCATCTTAAAGGATGCAGGCGTGGATATGTCCACCAAGGAGCCGATTAACCAGGCACTGAAGCTTTTTGCAAGCTTAATTGATGAAATGGAAGAATTGATGGCATAGTTCTACAAATCCTATGTCATGGGAAAGGGAGAGAATGTATCGATTACTAATTGTAGAGGATGACAACGGAATAGCCCAGGCCATAGAGGCGCAGGCTAAGATGTGGGACTTGCAGGTACATTGCGTTTTGAATTTCCGTAATGTAATGGCTGAATTTGCAGACTTCGATCCCCATATCGTTTTACTGGATATTACGCTGCCCTTTTTCAATGGCTACCACTGGTGCAATGAAATCCGTAGGGTTTCCAAGGTTCCTGTCATCTTCATCTCTTCTGCATCTGATAACATGAACATCATCATGGCTATGAATATGGGAGCGGATGACTTTATTGCAAAGCCCTTCGACCAAAGTGTACTAATGGCGAAATTGCAGGCAATGCTCCGCAGAACCTATGACTTTTCCTCTTCTGTGCCCATTTTAGAGCACAGAGGCGCACTCCTGAATACCGGAGACAGCACCTTAACCTATGAAGGTGAAAGGATATCTCTTTCCAAAAATGAATTTCGAATCCTTCTTTCCCTTATGCAAAACAAGGGAAAGGTGGTCAGCCGGGAAAGATTGATGGAGCAGCTTTGGGAAACGGACAGCTTTGTGGACGAAAATACGCTTTCCGTTAACGTGAACCGACTTCGTAAGCGTCTGGATGCGGCAGGACTAACGGATTTTATTACCACCAAATTTGGTGTAGGTTATCTCATCGAAAATTGAGGTGCTTATTATGACATTATTTTTGCAGTACCTAAAGGCAAGGCGGCGTGGTATTACCTTAGGGATTATGTTTTTTGTTATCTTTACCATATCCTTTACCCTATACCACCTTCCTCTGGGCGCAGTGATATATCCTATGCTTCTCTGTACCTTACTTGCCCTGGTGTGGATGCTGGCTGACTTTCAGCGAATAAAACGAAAGGTGAAACAGCTGAAACATATTCATTCGCTTACGGATGTGGTTACAGGCACCTTTCCTCCGGCAGAAGGTATGGAAGAGGAAGCATATCAGCAGGTTCTACATACCCTGGGTGAAGAATACACGGATTATAATACCAAAATGAATCGCAGATATTTAGATATGATGGATTACTATACCGTGTGGGTTCATCAAATAAAGACCCCCATTGCCTCCATGCGGCTTCATCTGCAAAACGAGGATACTACGCTGTCCCGCAAGCTCTCTACGGATTTATTTCGGATTGAGCAGTATGTAGAAATGGTATTAACCTTTCTAAGATTGGACTTTGACAGCACCGACTATGTTCTGCAGGAATATGACTTAGATACTATCATCCGGCAAACTGTCAAAAAATTTGCCGGTGAATTCATCAGCAGAAAGCTACGTCTGATTTATGAGCCACTAAATACCACTGTGGTAACAGATGAAAAATGGTTCTCTTTTGTAATAGAGCAGATATTATCCAATGCATTAAAATACACGCCTTCCGGCAGTGTTACCATCCGGCTTACCGCCGAAAAAAAGCTGTGCATTTCCGATACCGGAATCGGTATTGCCGCGGAGGATTTACCTCGAATATTTGAAAATGGTTTTACAGGTTATAACGGTCGTTCCCATAAGAAAGCAAGTGGCATAGGTCTGTACCTGTGCAAACGTATTTGCTCCAATTTGGGACATACCATCACCGCTGCCTCCGTAGTGGATGCAGGAACCACCATTACCATTGACCTTGCTCAGACAAAACAGGAGGCAGATTAGTCTTCTTACAAAACTGTTAGATTTCGGAAGGGATTTGTAAGCCGATTCCATGGCGATGCAAATCCCTTTTTGGGTACAATGAAGGCAGAAATCGCAAAGGAGGATTTTTGTTATGAGTATGTTAACTGTAAGCGGAGTAAAAAAAGTATATACTTCCCGCTTTGGAGAAAACAAAGTTGAAGCACTAAAGAACGTTTCCTTTCAGGTTCAGCAGGGCGAATATGTGGCTATCATGGGAGAATCCGGGTCCGGAAAAACCACCCTGTTAAATATCATGGCTGCTCTGGATAAGCCCACCGCAGGCTCTGTTATTTTGGATGGAAAGGATCTTTCTAAGCTAAAAGAATCCCAGGTAGCTGCCTTTCGCCGGGATAATCTGGGCTTTGTTTTTCAGGAATTTAATCTACTGGATACCTTTACGCTGGAGGATAATATCTATCTTCCCTTAGTCCTTGCAGGTAAATCCCATATGGAGATGCACAAAAGGCTCACCCCCATTGCCGCTCAATTGGGAATTTCTTCCCTGTTAAAGAAATATCCCTATGAGGTATCCGGTGGTCAAAAACAGCGCGCCGCCGTGGCAAGAGCACTGATTACCAATCCAAAGCTGATTCTAGCAGATGAACCCACCGGTGCACTGGATTCCAAAGCCACGGATGAACTGCTCCGTCTCTTTGGAGAAATCAATCAGGCCGGTCAGACTATTTTAATGGTTACCCACTCTGTGAAAGCTGCCAGTCATGCAGGTCGCGTACTGTTTATCAAAGATGGGGAAGTCTTTCATCAGATTTATCGGGGAGAGCACTCCAGTGAGCAGCTGTATCAAATGATTTCTGATACTCTCACAGTTCTTACGACAGGTGGTGAGAGAAGATGAAACGAAATATTTATTCTAAACTGGCTACGGAAGGCATCCGAAAAAACAAGCGTCTTTACCTGCCCTATCTCCTTACTGGAATGGTAATGGTGATGATGAGCTACATTATATTCTTTCTTTCCTCCACAGAGATGCTGGAGCATATGAAAGGAGGCGGAGTACTAAGAACCCTCCTACCCGTTGGCAGTGTGGTTGTAGCTGTATTTTCTTTGATTTTCCTGTTTTACAGTAACTCCTTCCTTATCCGGCAACGCTATAAGGAATTTGGACTTTACAACATATTAGGCATGGATAAGCACAATCTGGGACGGATTATGCTGTGGGAAAGTGTGATGACTGCCGGCATCTCCATTACCGGAGGTCTTGTGGCCGGTATCGCACTTTCCAAGCTCTCCGAGCTTTGTATGCTGAATCTCTTGCTGGAGAGCGTAGACTATAGCCTGCGGCTGGATTTGACCTCTGCCGTAAAGACCACCCTTTTATTTGGGGTAATTTATTTTCTTCTACTGTTAAATTCCCTGATTAGGGTACGCCGCAGCAACCCGCTGGCGCTCTTACAGAGCAGTAATGTAGGCGAAAAACCCCCAAAGGCCAACTGGCTACTTGCAATTTTAGGCATCGCTGTTTTGACTGCTGCCTATTATATTGCCCTTTCCATCCAGCAGCCCTTAACTGCCATCGTATGGTTTATGATAGCGGTGGTCATGGTTATCGTAGCCACTTACCTTTTGTTTATTGCAGGCTCCGTTGCACTTTGTCGCTTCCTGCAAAAGAGAAAGTCATATTATTATCAGGCGCGCCACTTTGTTTCGGTATCCTCCATGGTATACCGTATGAAACGAAACGGCGCGGGACTGGCCTCCATCTGTGTTCTGATTACCATCGTGCTTGTAATGCTTTCTGCCACTTTAAGCATGTACATCGGTGCGGAAGACTCCCTGATGAGCCGCTACCCCAAGGATATCACCCTGCGCCTCTCCATCCCGGATATAGAGCATTTCAACGAGGAAAGCTTCTCCCACATGCGGACCGGACTAAATGAGCTTGCTCCCGCAAAGAAGGAAGCGGCAGAATATGCCGGTGTAGATGTAGCAGGACTTTTTACTGAGGAAGGTATCCTTGTGGACCAAAGCTCACACAATACCTTCGACCTCTCCACCTATGAACGCATCGGATATCTGCACATCATCTCTCTGGCAGACTACAACCGGATTATGGGCACAAACGAGACACTTGCAGAGGATGAATGCTTCCTGCACTGCTTCCGCACGGAGTATACGAGCGATACCTTCACCATCGAAAACTGCAAGCCCCTGCGTGTGAAAGCGCAGCTGGAGGATATCTATATTTCCGGTTATTCCGCAATGCAGATGGTTCCCACTATCACCCTTGTGACAACGGATATTCCCGCTCTTTTGCAACCCATCTCTGGTTTGACAAATTCTTTGGGCTACTCCATTTTGGAAGCCTTCTGGAGCTGTGATTTTAATGTGGATGGAAATGACGAGGTTCAAATTCAGGTCTATGACAATATCCGGGACGGAATAAATAAGCTTCTCATCCCCCATGCCGACGGTAGCGCAAGCTACGCCCATGGTTGCCGGGAAGCAGAGCGCTCTACCTTCTATGGCTTATACGCCGGACTGTTCTTTATCGGCATTCTTTTAAGCATAGTATTTCTCTTTGCTGCGGTGCTTATCATTTACTATAAGCAAATCTCCGAGGGCTTTGAAGATCAGAAGCGTTTTGAGGTTATGCAAAAGGTTGGTATGACCAGGAAGGATATCCGAAAATCCATTAATTCTCAGGTGTTGACAGTATTCTTTTCACCCCTGCTGCTGGCAGGACTGCACCTTTGCTTTGCCTTCCCCATTTTGTGGAAGCTTTTGCAGATGTTTAACTTTGATAATGTGCGCCTGATGATTATAGTCACGGCAGCCTGCTTTGCAGTCTTCGCACTGGCCTACGCTGTTGTATACAAGATAACCTCCAATGCTTATTATGCGATAGTAAGCAGTAAACAAGAATAAAAGACACATCTTTCATAAGGCACAAAAAATCAGGGTAAAGCTTCAAAACCAAACGCTTTCCCTGATTTTTATTTCCCTATCTTACACGATTAAATTCTTCCACCAGCTTTTGAAAATTAATGTCCGCATCCTCACTGATAACCAGTTGACCTTCCTTATTCAAACCAAGGATGATTCCACCTGTCAATGTAACATCAATCTCCGCCATATCTTCAAAGCCTGTCACTTCCTGCCCTAAATGGTCTACCACCTTACCGTCCTTTCGTATGCCATAGAGCACATCCATATTGGTATCCATGTCATGTCCTACGGCAATAAATACAATGTCATGCATATTCTCCGTGGAGTAGTCCTTTGCAAAGGGATACTCGGTATGTACTACCTTACCATCAGCGGTCAGTCCGAATATCATCACTTTACCGGCTTCTACAGATACCATATCGGCCCATCCGTCGGTCCGGGCACCTGCGGAATAGATACTTCCGCCTTCCTCCAGACAGACTATCTGCTCACCTCCGTAAAGCATGGCCACATCCCTTACATTCTGTCTGCTGAGTACAGCGTCTATTTGCTCCTGCTCCGCTTTCCCCGAGATGCCGGCTTCGCAAAGCATACCACTTTTCTGTACACCCAATACATAATGGGGATAGTTGCCCACTGCAAACTCCAGAGCGTCCCAAGCCTCCACCTTTTCTGCGGTCTCGATATGGTCAAAATGTGCGGTTCCCAGCACCGCATCTAAAGGCAGCTCTGCTTCCATTTCCTGAAATTCCTGCAAGAGCTCTTCCGAAGACTTCCCCCTAGGCACTAAAAGCTTTCCACTTTCTGAAATTGCCACGGGAAAATCATCATTTTCTATCAAGCAAGCTACATTCTCCCATGCCAATTCTTCTATCTCCAAATAATCGCCCCTGCCTTCCTGATAAGCATATTTTACGCTCCCCTCATCATCCAGGACAGCAATATAATAGTTTCCTGCTACGATGCGGTCTTTGTCCTTTAGAAAGGGAGAGTATGTATTTTCCCCACTATCACTTTGGCTGGAAAGCAATGGTTCATAAATTATACTGATTTTATCCTCTGGAAGCTCAAAAACTACTGAAACATAATTCATTATTTTCGCTTCCACATTCTCAATTTCTTCACCCTCCACATCTATATACACCTCAGCAGAAATGATTGTATTACCTGAATAGCTGATATTTATTTCACAGTTCGATACCGCATCAATCGTTTCTATCTCTGTAGCTATACGAGTTTCCAGATAATCAAAATAAAAACTATTTTTATCCACCTCTTCCTTATCTCTGCTTTTTATCATTATAACACCAGCAAGTGTAAATCCCAGGATAATGCAGCCCCCAATAGCTAATAGAATTCTTTTTTTATCATTACCCATTATGTGTACACCCCAATGACAACGTCGATAACGTTTCCGAATTTAAGGTAGCATCAAATAAAAAGAAATAGGAGTCTCCCAGATAAGTCATGTCTAATGCTAATACGTGCACAAAATACGTAGCCCTCTTGTATGTATCATCCCATGAGCAAGATACTCCTGTTTTCAAAATAGTATATGTACAAGTCAAATCAAGAATCTCTTGTCCCTTTATCCATGTACATACAGATGTCACACTAAATAAATTAGTCCTAACTCCTAATACATTTTCTCTATAAAATGTAAATACACGTGAAGTCGTTAAAATATCTGATGCAGCAGCAACAGACACACCTTCATTCATTTCTGTAACGTCCGTCACTTCTACACACACCTTTTCACCATCCTTCTCATATAAAACACGTTTCTCGCCATCGCAAAGTTCTTTGTCAAATATAAGATTTTTATCAATCACCAGCACATTTGATGAAAGTTCACGGCTATCTTTCTCAACACTTTCACTTGTGCTACGCGTTCCCGTATCTCCTACTTTGGTCACTTCCATATTATTATGAAGTTCTTTTGCACATACATTGATACTTGTTGCCCATAACATAAATAAACAGATAGTTAATAATTTAAATATTTTCTTCACTTTCTTCTCCTCCTTATTCTAGAAAACTATTGTATAACTATATTCTTATTGTACGGTTATTGCTTTGCATTCTTCAATACCCAAACCTGTCAAACAAAATTTACTTTTTGTTTGACAGGTTTGGGCATTGCTTAAAGCATACGTTGAAAATATAATAGCAGTAAACTAATGAGAGGAACTTCTTATGATGAAAGATTTGTTGAATAAAACACTCATCCTTACTTTAATCTTATTATTGCTATCCATTGGTATTAATTGTAAACTTACCTCTGATGATTATCCAACCATGCCCTTAGAAGACATTTTTGATTGGTCCCAAGAAGAGACCTAAGCATCCTTTAATGCTTTTAATAATAGTGCTTCACTATTATATTTTTTCCCAATCTTAAAAAGCTGAGCCGCCATTCTTACTTCATGCACCCACGCTTGATATGAGAATGTGCCATCATTTTTTTCTTTACTATTCCAAGCAAGCGAATACAAATTGTTTGCAATCCCGCCAAATCTTCCACATCGGACACATTCTTTAATAATCCTTTTACTGATTGTGTCCGACATTTCATATTCTCCCATGTTTCCCAGCGCACTCGCATAAGCTGACATTACAAATTCATACATACTGATATTCTGTGCTATCATATTCTCCCTCTCGTATTCCTTACAAATTTCTACCAATACCTCATCATGCATATTCAGCACATCTCTGCCTTGAATTAATGCCATATTCTGAATACAGGTCATTTCACTATGTGTCAAAAAGAGAACTCGCTTCCTCATAACCATTTCATAAGAAGTAGTAATATTCATAGCCCCCCTTATTTCTTCTAAGGCCTCCTCTTTCGTAATATCACCCTTACTAAAGAGGCAGATAGCCCTCTGCCGTTTCATATATTGCTGATTCAAAGGCTTCTCCATAGGTAGCATGGTTTCCAGCCGCTCAAGCTCTGCCAAAGCATCATCGTATGATCTGTCATTTCCATATTTCACAATTTTTTCCAACACTTCATAGGTCTCTGCGCTCCCTGCTATTATCTCTTTTCTTTGATATTCTCCAGGCATTCCTAATCGCTCAAACAGTTCCTTAACTATCTGCAGCTGCGCCTTCCCTTTGGTGTTTTCCAGTCGCCCTATGGTCTTTTCTGAGCATATTCCCTCCGCCAATTGCTTCTTTGTCAACCCAAGCATCTCACGCCTTTTCTTAATTACTTCGTTGATGCAATGGGTATCTCGCTCCAGATACAAATAACAACAATTCTTCATAACAGGCTCCATACCAGCTGCCAAATATACCTCCTCAATAATCTCTGACCACTTTGCATTTTCCTCCTGCAAGCCGCGGATTATCCCTACCATCTCTGGTTCATTTTTTTCTCTGAGGGACTCTTCTAATTTATCATAAAGTCTACTTCTCTCCTGTAACAACTCCCAAAAGAAATATAGGCGTCTGGCATCCCTCAAACACTCGATTGCCTGATTGCACCTCCTAAGTAATGCGCTATAATCCGCCTGCTCCTTATCTGCCAGTATTCTACACTGATAATATATGACTTTTGGTAGAATCTTCGCTCTGCTCTGCTCATCCATAACGCAAGTATCTATGTATTCCAGTAATTCTTCACATCGTTCCGCCACATTCTCCCTATGGCAATGATACACATATTCTAAAACTAAATCCAACTCCTTCACCGATAATTGAAGTTCATTTACGTTTTTCTCATCTATGGCCGGAACAGTAAGCTTTAGTGCCTTTTCATATAAATCTCCTACCTCCACACAATCTGGCACTTTTGTTCGCATAATCTGAATTCGCATCACTTGGCAAAACTGTTGTTCCACATGGCTACTAATATTCTTTTCATATGCATCCAGCAATTTCTCTGCCGCAGCAATATCCTCTTCATTTATGCAAACCATAATTCTTTGCCGCATTCTCCAACTGTCATATTCCTCCTGAAAAAGAAAATTCTCATTGCGCTCTTCCGCCAGCCCCAGCCTCTGCATCAAACAATCTCGGAGCATTTTGCTAGCACTTCTCTCTCCACTGCATATACGACTTAACATACTGACGGAACATAATCCTTCACTCAACTTTTCTATAGAAACCTTTGATGTCTGAATTTGCGATTTAAGTAACTCGCAATACTCCCATGAATCCATTTCATTCATAAAACAATCCTCTATCCAAACATATTTTTTCTTTATACCATTACTCGTTTAGTCCATTGTATAACCATCGCCTCCGCGTGTCAAATAAGGAATTGTCCACGCTCTATGCGCCCCAAAAAGAAAGGCAGGCTCCGAAGAACCTGCCAAAATACTGCAAAATATCATATAAGACGAAAGCTTTTTACTCAAACTCCTCCAGCTCCATCTCAATTTCCAGCATACGCTCTAAGATGGTCTCCTGGTTATGTTCCTCTTCTTCAATGAGCTGTGAAAGCTCCATAAGTCTGGTGTAATTGGAAGCCAGCGCCGGATCCATCTGCTCCATTTTCAGAGCCTCTAACTTAGCCTCGCTGTCCTCTAGCATCTTCTCATACTTGGCCTGCTGCTGTTTTAATCTGGACAGTACCTTGCCCGGATTGTAGTAGGTCTTTTTATCAAAGACATCCTCCAAGGTGGGGGTATTATCCGCCTTCTTTGCAGGCTGGGCAGCAGCTTCTCTTGCTGCCTTTTCTTCTTCTCTGGCGATTTTCTTATCCCGCTCTTCCAGATATTCTTCATAGATATAAGGATAGAACTCCACACGCTCTTTCTCAAAATCCAGTACCCCGGTGGCCACTTCCTTGATAAAGTAACGGTCGTGGGATACAAACAGTACCGTGCCGGGGAAGTTCTGCAGCATCTTCTCCAGAGCCTCCTTCCCCACCAAATCCATATGGTTGGTAGGCTCATCCAGAATGAGGAGATTTGGACGCTTCATAAACATCTTACAAAGTGCCAAGCGCACCTTTTCTCCACCGGATAACTGCCCCAGTTCCTTAAATACTTCCTCACCTGAAAACAGGAAATTACCCAGAGCATTACGAATCTCCACTTCCTTCCAGGTAGGATACATATCCCAAAGATCATCAATGACCTGCTTTTTGGGCTCCATACTCTCCGCCACCGCTGCCTGCTGGTCAAAGTAACCCCATTCCACGCCCTGGCCAAAGGTGTAGCTTCCGCCTAAGGGAAGGATTTCTCCTACAAGGGTCTTTAAAAGCGTAGACTTTCCCTTACCGTTTTCTCCGATAATGGCAACTCTTTCTCCTTTTCTCAGTACAAAGGACACTCGGCTCAGTACATCGGTATAACCAATCTGAAGTCCTCTTAAGTCCAACACATCGGTGTAGCTGGTAATTCTGGGGGTGAATTGTCCCTGAAAGGCTTTGGTATCAAAACGTCTGGGCTTCTCAATCAGCACCATGTGCTCAATCTGCTTCTGCTTACTTCTGGCTGCTGCCACCTTGGTAGGCGTGTTCTTCCACTGCTCAATCCACTCGGTCAGCCTTTTAATCTCCTTCTGCTGCTCCTCGTAATCCTTCTCCTGCTTAATGGCCGCTTCTTCCTTCAGCGCCATAAACTTTGTATAATTACCGGGATAGCGCTTGATGCGCCTCCATTCGATTTCATAGGTCACATCGATGACACGGTCCAAAAACATACGGTCATGGGATACGATAACTACTGCCTTGTTGTAGGCCTTCAGATATCCCTCCAGCCATTCAATGGTGGGCATGTCAAGGTGGTTGGTAGGCTCGTCAAGCAGCATAATATCCGGCTTACTGAGAAGTAATTTAATAAAAGCAATCTTCGTCTGCTGTCCACCGGAGAAGGACCCCATAGGACGCTGTAAATCCTCCAGGGCAAAGCCGAATTTCTGGAACACCGTCTCCATATCCTTACGGTAGGTATAGCCTCCCAAAGCCTCCATCCTATCCTGCAAGTGCGCATACTCTCCCATAACACTCCTGTCATGATTCTCGTTCATCAGCTCGGTCAGCTCTTGCATACGCCTCTCGCAGGCAAATACCGGCTCAAATACCTTTAAAATCTCATTCTCCACCGTAATGAGCGTGTCCTCAAAGCTAATCTGCTTAAGGTAGCCAATACGCTGGGTTCCCGCCATGCTGATACCGCATTCTTCGTCGCTGTCCAGATTATCCATCTGCACTTCCCCTGCAATTAGCTTAAGTAAGGTGGTCTTTCCACAGCCGTTTCGGCCTACCACAGCGATTTTCTCTGTATCCTTTATTTCAAAATTAACATCCTCTAATATGGTTTCCGCCCCGTAACGAACGATGGCGTGTCTTATCTGATAACGCATCTTACTCCTCTTTCAAAAAAACAAGGTCAAACCATGACCTAAAAAATCACAATTTGACCTTATCATATAACATTTCCTACAGCAATTGCAAGGATAATCCCTAAAACTCTCTGTAAATATCGTCCTTCAGCTCTGACATTACCAGATAACACTCTTTTCCGTAAAGAAGCTTCGCGGGCACTCTCCAGTTTTCTCCGTCGTAGAACTTATCTGCCACCATTTCGCCATCTGCGTAGATCTGCTCCACATCACACACGTCCGGAATCTCGATAAAACCTTCCCCGGTGGATACTGTAACCTTTTTCCAGGTGCGCTTGCGCTCTGAACCAAAATTCAGTTCCTCCAAATAGGTGGGGGTAAATACCTCCGAAACCGCCTCAAAGGTCACCTGCGCAGGGTGGAACTCTCTGGTAACATCCACTCTCTCAAAGCCTTTCCCTGTCCAGATATGGTAAGTGAAATCACCATTCTGAATCGCTTTTATCTCACCGTCAGCCTCGTACAAATCACAATTCTCGCCCAGATATACTCTGCCGGACAGCTTGCGCAGATATCTTGCCTCAGCAAAGGTCAGGGTTACAATTTTCACACCCTCAGCTTCCACCATAGAGTCTTTGCCCGGCGTAACCGTAATCGCCTCTTTATCTGCAAATTTATACTGCGGGGTAATTCCCTCTACAGCTACGAAGAAATACGTATCCCCTGCCTTACAAAGCGGCTGGGCTGAAGCATACTCCAGACGCATGCCGGAGATATCCATGTTGAACGGGAAGAAGAAGCAGATTTCCCCCTTTACATCAAAAGCCGGAAATACTACCTTACCGGTATCAAGCACTACATCCTCATGGTCGGTAAGCTTGCCCAGTCTCTGATAGTGATTTACAAATACAAATCCGCTTTCCCCATCAGTACGCATACAATAGCGCAGGGAATCAAAATCCGATGCCACCGGCTCATATGTGGACATTACATTCTCCATGGGTGCGAAAACATCACCGAAATCCGCCACAAATAAATGCAGCATATTCATCATACCGTACTGCTCTCTGGCCTCGCCGTACTGGGTCAGCGCGGTATGGAAATCATAGTTCAGAACCGGTAAATCGTTGGGATAACCGGTTGCTTTACTCTCCTGTAAGGTGGAAAGCTTACCGATTTTGTTGGTACCACCATGGTACATATAATACCCCACCAGATTGTTACCATCTCCCAGCTTCATCAGGGAAAGTGCATAGGCATCCATTCCTGACACATTGATTCTGCGGTGATGGGTGGACTGCAAGCCGCTTCCCAGCTCACAGGTGGCAAATGGATATTTCTCATAAGGAATTCTCCAGCCATCATCGGAAGTGGTATCCTGAATTATATCCGTTCCTACGGTAGAATCATTTCTACGGGTATCAAACACATAGTGTGCACAAGGAGGCAACTGGTTGGTATGCTCTGCCCAGGGCATATCCACATAAGCTGCAAATACCGGCACCACATCATCCACAGGGATTCTGGCCCCCACTTCACTGTTCCAGCCGGTCACGGTATAAATCGGTGCTTCATAGCCCATTTCCAGCGCCATTTCCTTTAAGGCCAGCAGATGCTCCGCATTATCCACCAGCTCATTTTCAAACTGGATACCTACGATATTACCGCCATCCTTAAAGAACAGTCCCTGTACCTGCTCGTAAATCTTCTCATACCAGATACGTGCCTTCTCCATATAGCCCGGATTATTATCACGTAATTTAAAATCCTTTTTCATCAGCCAGTCAGGGAAACCGCCGTTTCTGCACTCTCCATGAGCCCAGGGACCGATACGGATTACCACATCTACCCCGGCGCGCTGCGCTTCCAAAATGAAGGCTCTGATGTCCTTATCCCCGGAGAAATCAAATTCTCCCTCGATTTCTTCATGATAAATCCAGAACAGATAGGTAGCCGCCACAGTTACTCCGCCTGCCTTCATCTTACAAAGCTCTTCATACCAATCCTCTCTGGAAAGTCTGGAAAAGTGCACCTCTCCCATAACGCCAATCCAGGGCTTGCCATTTCTCTCGAAATAAAGGCTGTTTACCTTGATTTCTTCCTTACCGTTATTACTTCTTCCCATCTTAAGATGGTCACGTAAAATCTCGCTCTTTTTATACTCTTGAAACTGATATACCATTTTTCTCTCCATACACAGACGACCTTACTCGCTTACCAGCACAAAATCCTTCATAAGAAGGTACATTGGCGGTGCATCTACACTGATTCCCACTTTCAGGTGACCGGTTTCACACTTTATTTTTTCGATTGTATAAGGCTCCCACTCATGCTCCGTAGGATGAATCACTTCATAATACTCCATTTCCCCGTCCATTGCAAACAATCTCACATTTACATTGGTGGTATCCACGCCCTTAATCTGCACCTGCAGACTATACTGTCCCGGATTAAGCTCCACCTCCTGCTCCAGCAGATAGGTAAACTGTTTATTTGCCTCCACACGGATAGCGTTTACCGGGGGTGCCGGAAAGGGCTCTACAAATTCCGGGTAAATCTGTGCCATCACGTTTTCCGTGTTCTCACTCATATGCCAGTACAGAAGGCCATCGCCCCAGTCGCTATTCCTAAGGAGATTCTTTTTGCCGGAAAGCTGGGAAACAGCCTCTCCGTTATCCTTCACCTTTCTCTTGGAAAGAAGACTATTTAAAACCTCCGGGCTATACTGCTCTCTTTCAAACCGGAAGGACTCTATGCTGCACATGGCTTTGCCATTCTCATCCAGAATACCCATATTGGTGTCCCAGCCCTGATGCTCCTGCTGGGCCTTGCAGATAGGCTCCCAGTAAAATACGCCCTGGCCCATTTCCTTCTCTACACTGGCCACCAGCTGCATTACCAGGTCCAGAACCACCTTCTGCCCCTCTTCACTTGCCTCAAATCCGGCAATTTCCACCTGCTTTTTGTCTACAAAGCCTTCATTACAAATACGCCATGGATGAGCCGTTTCTACAATCATAATGGGCTTCCCGTAGAGCTTTATGAGACGCTCCATGGTCTCCTTTAAATCCTGATAGGTTCCGTGCCAGAAAGGATAGAAGGACAGACCAATCACATCGAACTCCTCCATCCCCTCTGCAATGGCATTGTCAAACCATTCCTTCAGGAAAAAGAATCTTCCGCCCTGATCTAAGTGAATCATCACCTGCATTTCATCCTTGCCTGCTACTTCTCTGGCTCCACGGATTCCCGCATTAATCAGCTTTACCATTCCGGCGCAGTCCGGCAGCTGTCCCTCCGGGAATAAAAAGCCGGAACGGATTTCATTACCAATCTGCACTACCGACGGCAGCTGTCCCTGTTCCTTTAAAGAAAGCAGAGTATCCCTGGTATATTCGTACACTGCCTGCTCCAGCTCTGCAAAGCTAAGCTCTGCCCAGGCTGCCGGTTTTCTCTGGCTGGCAGGGTCCGCCCACCAGTCCGAATAATGGAAATCCAGCATGAATTCCATATTGTGCGCTTTAATCCTCTTTGCCATGGCGATAGTATGTGCTAAAGAACAATATCCGCCACTTTCTTTTATATTCTCAGGAGTGTGCCACAGGCGAAGACGCACTGCATTTACTCCATATTTTTCCAATAAATCGAAGGTCTCCATAGGAGTCCCATCCACATCCTTAGTTACTATTCCCTCTTCTTCATACTGTGGCAAAAAGGAAATATCAACACCTTTTAAAAATGCTCTACTCATAAGTCACCTCCGTCATTTACACACGATTTGTTGATTTACGAAATAAAATATCATAATCCAGCATCATTCTGCTGGGACAATCCCTGCCCTGTAATCTATTAATCATCAGTTTTCCAATCTCGTTCCCCACACGTATCGCATCAATGTTCACCGTAGTGATGGATGGTGTGAAGCTGCTTAAGCTGGAGCTATTGTAAAGAGATGCCACCGCAATGTCTTTCGGTATGCGGTATCCCTTTTCCTGAAGAGACGATACAATATGAATACAAATCGTATCATCGCCACAGATAACACACTCCACCTTCTTGGACATAATATCTGTAATAATCGCATCCATCAGTTCCATTTTACCGCCACCGGTATAAATGACCTGCTTATTTTTATCCAGTCCATTTTTCAAAATCGCCTGATAAAATCCATTCTGACGACTTCTGTTCACATGATAATTCATGTCTTCAATAATAAGTGCAAACTTGCTAAATCCCTTTTTAATCAGCAGCGAGGTCATGGTCTCTGCTGCTTCCCCATTGTCAATATCCACCTGCAAAACATCCTTCTTATTGCAGATTCCGGTCATTGCCACAGGGATATTTTTCTCCAGTAAATAATCCACGGCAATATCGTGCTCCAGGCTTCTGGTAAGTATCACCCCATCCACCTTAGAACGCTCCACCAGCTTTTTAATTCCCGAAATATCTGTGGTCGTTGCCGTAGCAAGCATGATGTTATAATCCATTAAGTTAGCCACCTCACACATCCCAATCAGGCAGCTGTGAAAATAGGGCTTACTTGTAATATAGGTATCTGCCGGAAACACCACACCGATATTCCCGGTTCTGGAAGAGGTACTGACTTCCTGCTCCTTTTTATCCGCATTCTCCATAAACGCTATGATTCTATTCTTTGTCTCCTCGCCGATTCTGCCCTTGCCGGACAAAGCTCTGGATACCGTACTCTTGGATACATTCAGCTCTTTTGCAATTTCATCCAGCGTCATAATAACATCCCCCTTTCCACACCTAATAATTTATTATACCATTCTAAAAAACGGGCTGCCACACAAATGGCAGCCCTATTTTGTAACATTATTATTTATTCTTTACGTGCTCTGCAGCCTGTTTCTCCATTTCAGCGATAACATCACGGATACCAGCGCTTTCCAGTGCTGCTCTTAACTCCTCGATGGAAGCATCTACATCATCAACAAGACCACTTACCAATGGATCATAGTAGGTACCGATTGCTGCTTCTACAGCTGCAAACTGAGTACTTACTGCAGTAGAGTCGAAGTTGAAGCTGTCGTAAGGATGCTCAGCCTTAACGTTGTTGTTCCAGGTGTCAATCATAGCATCATGAGTATCATCCAGAGCAGTTCTGTCCTCGATATACTCGGTTCTCTTGATTTCACAGTTGGTCCATCCCCAGTTACAGTTGCTGTCTACACCGAAGTTAGACTCATCGATTACCTTATACTGATCATCGCCAACTGCTTCCCAGTGCTTGCCTTCGATACCAAGCATTGCAAGGTCGAATACTTCAGGGTTGGTGTAGAACTCATTCAGTACCATCATCGCACGCTCTTTGTGCTCAGAGTTAATGTTGATAGCCACACCATTGTTGATGTAAGAGTTAACCTTCTTAGGCTGAGATGCTACAGGGTCACATAAGGTTACGTTCCAATCAGGATTCTCAGCGTTTGCCTGCTTAGCAAAGTTCTTACAAGAACCAAGGTTCCAGATCATACCAGCAGTCTTTCCGGTTAAGAGACCGGTCTGTCTTTCATCGGTAGAGCTCAGTACATCCGGTGACCAGCAGCCTGCATCTGCAAGCTCCTTCATCTGCTTACAGTAGTCGGTAAATCCCGGCCAGTCAAGAAGATAATAGAAATCAAGGTCACTTGCATCCTGAGTATTGAATAATACTAACTCACCGCCCTTAGGAGCGCCACCGGTAGTGGTAAGACCTTCGTTCTGGAAGTACTGATACCAAGGACCACCCTGGCTTGCATAGATACCATTCTCAGCACATGCAAGATAGAATGCCTTTAACTCTTCCCAGTTAGTAATCTGTGTGATACCAACCTTCTCCATAATATCGGAACGAGCTGCGATAACGTCCTGACCGAATTCGTTCTGATAGTTAGGAACCATGTAAATATTTCCGTTAATCTTTGCCTGATCCCAAGCCATAGCAGGAACTACGTCCCAAATATCAGGAGCAAAGGTCTGAATAAATTCTTCAGACAGTGGCTGGAAGCCGCCAAGTGCTACGGTCTGCTCATAATGTCCCCAGCTGGAAGCGGTGAAGATTAAGTCGAATTCCTCTTCAGAAGAGAAAAGCAGAGAATACTTGGTATCATGCTCGCCCCAGGATAAGAAATCTACACTGATGGTACAGTTTAATTTCTCCTTTAAAATCTCGTTAATCTTGCCATAAACCTCATCAAAATCAGGGGTTCTGTCACCTAATAAGTACATTTTCAGTTCCACATACTCATCGGTGGTTGCCTTCAGGTCTACATCTGTGTTGCTTGCGCTGCCGCCACAAGCAGTAAGTACGCCTGTTGTCATTGCTGTCGCTAATAAAAGCGAAACTAACTTTTTCATCCTCTTTTTCATAAAGACCTCCTTTGAATGAATAGAAATAACTTCTTGTATGTTTGACTGCCTCTCGCAGTTTTACATCTGATGAATTAACCCTTTACTGCACCAATGGTGATACCCTGTACAAAATACTTCTGTACGAATGGGAATGCCAGGATAATCGGGCCGGTTACTACGATGGTCAGTGCCATCTTTAATGTCTGTGTAGGTAAAGACAATGCACTTACTACGGAGCTGCTGACGGTTGCATTGGCAATCAGCTTCTTGTAAGCCTCAATGTTGTTTACCTGCTGATACAGGAAGTACTGCAATGGGTACTTCTCTTCGGAATTAATGTAAAGCATTGCATTGTACCAGTCGTTCCAATATGCCAGTGCAATGAAAAGTCCTACGGTAGCCAGCGCCGGCTTGATTAACGGCATTACCACCTTGAACAGGGTTCCCACCTCACCGCAGCCATCAATCTTTGCTGCATCGATGAGGGAATCGGGAATGGAGGTTATGTAGCTCTTCATTACCAACAGGTTGTATACTGAGAAGGTCAGCGGTAACAACAGTGCCAGATAACTATCCTTCAGTCCCAGGGTTCTGGTATACAGAATGAAGGTTGGTACCAGACCTCCGGAAAACAGGGTTGTAAAGTAGAAGAAGAAGGAAAATCCGTTTCTCCACTCGAAATCCTTTCTGGCCAGTACATATGCGGTCATGGTCTGGATTAACAGTCCCACCACTGTACCAACTGCGGTCAGGATAATGGTTGTTGCATAAGCCCGGACGATGGTGATGGGCTCTTTAAATACGGTCTTGTATGCTTCTAAGGAAAAGTCCTGGGGCAAGATGGAGAATCCATTTGCAATAATGGCACTTTCCGAAGAAAAGGAACCGGATAAAATCATAATAAACGGTATCAGACATAACAGTGCAATAATACTACAAAAGCCATATGCGATAATGTTCAGGAAGATAACATCCTTACCTGCTTTTACTTTTCCTAAATGATTCTTTTCAGCCATTTATGCACCTCCTAGAACAATGTGTAGTCTTTGTCATAAAGACTTACCAGCTTATTTGCAAGAAGTACGGTGATGAAGCAGAGTACGGACTGGAAGAGACCAATCGCTGCGGACATACCGAAGTCGTTGCTGGAAATCAGCGCTCTAAAGGCCAGCGTATCAATTACGTCGGTGGCGTTATATAAAAGCCCGTTGCTTCCTACCAGGTTGTAGAACATATCAAAGTTACCCTTGAAGATACCACCGATACTCATCAAGAACAGGATGATTACGGTAGGCATGATGGAAGGAATGGTTACCTTGAAAATTCTCTGGAATACATTGGCTCCATCGATGGCTGCTGCCTCGTAGATGGAGGTATCCACACCCATGATAGCTGCCATATACATTACCGAGCCATATACCACACCCTTCCAGATGTTGAAGAATAGCAGAATGAAGGGCCATGCTGCCGGCTCCTTGTAAAAGGCAAATTTCTCAAATCCCATGGAAACCAGAATTCTGTTGATAAATCCATAGTCAGAGCTGAAAATGTTAAATGCCATAACTCCCACGATAACCCAGGAGATGAAGTATGGTAAGAACATCATGGACTGACTTACCTTACGGAAACGCTTGTTTCTGATTTCTGTTAAGAATACTGCCACTGCAATCTGTGTAGCTGTACCAACCACGATAAACAGAATATTGTATAATACCGTATTACGGATAACCAGTGCTGCCTGTCCGGATTTAAAGAAGAACTTGAAGTTCTCGATTCCATTCCAGGGACTTCCCCAGATGCCGCCCTGATAGTTATACTTCTTAAATGCCATTACTACACCGGTCATGGGGTAGTAGGCAAATACCAGGGTATAAATCACTGCCGGTGCAAGCATCAGTAAATACACTCTATACTTGTACAGCTTCTTCAAAAAACGCCTGAACTTTGTTTGCTCCTTCATGCTTTCTCCTCCCGCACCTTTTGCGCAATATATTGCGCACTCTTTTTTTCATTTGCGCTACGTTTGTCTTGTTGCTTTTATTATATTTTTATACAAAACAAAAATCAATCCGCAAGAACAATAACATTTTTGCACAAAAAACTGTCATTTTTTACAAAACAATTGCGCATAGCGCAACTTTTGTTTCACATTTGTTGCGCAACCTTTTCTAAAATATTTATAAACCGGGTATAAAAAAAGACTTAATCATCCTCAAATGACTAAGTCTCTTCCGCGATATTATTTTTCTACAAGGAGTAAATTCTACTCATCTGATGTGCACTTTCCAGCTCCGCAGCCTTTGCAAAATACTTCCTTGCAATTTCCTGATTACCCATACCTAAGTTTCCAAGGCCAATCAAATAATTACAATGTGCTCTGTTTCTCAAAGTGTAATCATCCTCAAATACCGTAAGATCCGGCAGGGAAACTGCAAAATATTCAATCTTTACTTCATCCTCAAGATGTTTCTCTCCATACCCCGTAAGACGATGAAATCTCTGCTGCGCATTCGTTCTCTGCCCAAGCTTTAAGTGTGCAAGCCCCTGGTACAAAAGTCTATCCGCCGGCTGGTCATTATAGTACATAACGCCCGCAGGCTCATCCGTTCCAAGGGTCGCCAGTTCAAAGCATTCTCTTGCTTTCTCCGTATTTCCAAGTGCCTCTTCCACCAGTCCCAGATGATAATATAAGTGATTGTCCTTGCAGCCCTCCAGTTTTCCTTCTCCAAGGTTATGAGGATAAGTAAAGGCCTTTTCCAGCTTTTCCTTTGCACTTTCATAGTTTCCGGCTGCCATATCGGCCTTTGCCAGCTGCAACAGGGAAAGTACATACTGCCCGGTTACCTTGCCTTCTCCACCCTCCCATGGATGGAAGTGGTGCTTCATGATATGACCGTATGCCTGCTGATACTGTCCGGTCATATTCAGAAGAGTGATGTATTCAATGTATAAATCATCTCGCTTATCCACCAAAGGAATGTGTTTTTCAAACTCCGCAAGTCTTTCCTCAAAGGAGCAGCCCATCTTCTTACGAAGCTGATCCAGCTCCAAGAACATTCTCACATCGGTGGTATCCAGCGCAAATGCCTTATTCATGGACACAAGGGCCTTCTCTGCATCCTTCTCCTTGTTGTAATATGCAATGGATAGGTTACGATGGGTTAACGGATATGTTTCATCCTGTTTCGCAGATTTTTCCCAGAGCGCAATCGCTTCCTCATACTGACGCTTATCATAATACAGGCAGGCAAGATAATAGCATGCCTTGGCACAGTTTTCACCGTTATTTATTGCAAAGGATAGCACCGCAATATCCTCTAATTTATTAGGGAAGCAGTAGGACGGGTCCGCATTTTCTGCCTGTGTCAGGATATCCATATAACCTGCACCTATCTGCGCCCTGTAATAAGCCATATAGTAAGGAATCATGGGATAAGCTTCTGTGCATGCATCCAGAACCCAGATGGCCTCACCATACGCTCCAAACTCCGCATAATCTCTGGCAGTCATCAGGTAGTTCTCCTTGAAATCACGCATTTTTGCCTTCCAGTCTGCCAGCGCACCCTCGCAGCAGTTCTGTAAGATAACCTGCTCATAGCCGGATACAAAATCAAAGGGATCCAGCCTAAGGTTCTCTGCAATCCAAATTAATGCTGCTTCGTTTTTCCCCAATTTACGAAGAAGATATGCTTTTAAGCCTCTTGCTTTAATATTGTGTGCATTTTTTACCAGTGCCTTTTCCACCAGCTCATAGGCCTGGGCAAATTTCCCCCGTTTTGCCGAAATAGCTGCTAGATAATAGAAGCTCATCTCCTGTTGCTCGCTGCTCCAGGTCGCCTTATAGAAGGCATCATAGCTCTCTTCCAAGCGATTTTGATAAAACAGAGTCAGTCCCAGTAGGTAATAGCTTTCACTGGTAAAGGGATTGGGATTGCGGTAGGTCATACGCTCCAGCGCCTTTTCAAAATACTTCTGCGCCTTTGCAAAGCATCCTCTGCGCATCAAAAGCTCTCCGTAGGCATTGTTGATGCGGATATCGCCCGGATCCCTCTTTAGTCCCTCCAGATAGTAAGGGTCGGGCAGATAGGTTGCATGACGGTACTGCTCGATATGGAGACCGGTCAGGTAAAGCTCTTCATTGGTGGCAATCTCCTCCGGTTCCCTCGCAGCCTTGGCAGGCTCAGGAATCTCCGGCTCTTCCCACTTCTCCGGCTGATAGGATACCAGACATTCGCCATCCGCCCAAACGGAAAAGATAAGCTCATCCTCCTGCAAGCCTTCTTTTTCTAAGGTCTTGGTATAGGTATCGATAGGAGAAAGCTTTACATTTTCCCCGAAAAGCTTTTCTCCAGCGTAGGAAAGTATCACTTCTGCCTCCGGATACACACCGGTTGCGTAGACCTTCATAGTAATCTCTTTACCATCGTATTCCAGTCCCACTGCAGCTTCTCTGGTGGCATTCTTCACCTGTCCCACCGTCTTGTAAGGCATAAAATACTGGGTGAAGGTCTTCTCTTCAAAGGGCTTAAGCCAGGTAAAGTCCGGCTGGTTGTCCGTGAACATACCGGTCATCAGCTCAATGTATGGACCATCCTCATCGGTAAGGTTACGGTCCCAGGCCTGGCCAAAGTCGCCGTTTCCCCAGGTCCACTGCTTCTTTCCGGGCGACACATGATGATCTGCCACATGTAAAAGTCCCGCTTCTTTACTGTAATCGTAACCTCCCACGAAATCATACTTGGATTTCTCTGCCATGTAGGAGGTAGGCACAGGAATATTCTTATATCTGGAAATATCCACACCTGCGCTGTAATCGTGCTTATAATATACACCATCCGCAATGGGGAATTTACTGACATCTCTCTTACCATGATCCATGACTGCGTGCACGTCCGGTGGGAAAATGGACTGGGTATAATCATTTACCGCTACCGCAGGGTTGGCCCACCACAGGAAGGTCTGGGGCAGACTGGTTCTGTTGTAAAGCTGTCCCATAATCTCGATATATGCCTTACCCGGATACAGAGTAAACTTCATAATACCCTTGGTTCCGTACATCTGGTCCACATCGTGAATCATCACGTAGCAGCTTCCATCCTCATTTTCTCCGGTAATATAGTCGGTAGGAGAAAAGGTGGTTGGTCTATGATGCTGGGGCCAGTTAAATTCAATCCCACCGGAAATCCATGGTCCGGTCAGGCCCACCAGCGCCGGTTTAATCACTCGGTTATAATACACAAAATCATAATCGTTGGTCTTATCATAGGCTCTCTGGATTCTTCCGCCCAGCTCCGGCAGTACCATCACCTTGATATACTCATTTTCCAGATACACTGCGGTGTATTCCTTATCCTTTTTCTCATCTGTCATGGATTCCACGGTAGGATAAGGGTAAACCTTGCCACAGCTTCCCTGATAAACTCTCTTTTCCAAAAACATAGGGGCTTTTTCCGGTGCACCAATCCCATATGTGGGAATCTTCACTTTTTCTACCCATACATTTGCTTTGCTCATATGTGCCTCCTGTGAATGATTGACGGAAATTGTATGCCCGCACCTGGCCGATATGTTTTTGTTCAGCACGCTCTCGCTCTATGAAAAACGCAGCGGTACTAGGCTCGAAAATACCTCGCCAAGGACCGGCGTTTTTCAAAGGCATTCACAAAAACATATCGGCCAGGTGCGGGCATACAATTTCCTGTGTATCGAACAATTTGTTTAGTATAGTGTACCTCTGCATCCGCCGAAAAGCATTAGCACAGATTGCGTAATTATTTAGAAAAATTGCTCTTGCAGTTTTCTGCACATTGTCGTAATTTTAAGTAAGAGAAAGAGAGATAAGGAGAATGGTATTATGAAATCTTGCGAGGAATTGGTAGCTGCTGGTTCGGAATATTTTGTATATAGTCCCAGTATGACAGGGAGGGAGATATTTTTGTATCCACTACAGTGCGGGCGCTTTATCTATTTACCAGGGTATCATCTGGTGCGAGAGTCCTTCGACAGTCTATTATTACTCTATGTAGAAAAAGGGGCCTTAACCTTAGTTTATGATGGACAGGTTTCCACAGCAAGCAGTGGAAGCTTTCTTTTTATAGATTGCTATAGGCTGCATGAGTACTATACCGAGGCCGGCTGTGAATGTCTCTGGTGTCACTTTGAAGGGATTACCGCCAAAGGCTTTTATCAAAATATTACTGCAAAATTTGGAAACGTGTTTCAAATGCTGGATGCCTATAAGGTTGTGACCAAGCTGCAATTGATTATTGACATTTTTGAGAAAGGTCGTACCGTACGGGAGCCTTTGCTCTCAAAGTACTTGAATGATATCCTGACTGCTTTTCTGCTCTACTCGCCTGTTACCGATAAAACCAGGGATTATGCCGGCATCGCAGAGGATACCATCACCTACATCAACGAGCATTTTGCAGAGGATATTTCCATTGAGACCTTGGCAGAGCGCGCCAGCATCAGTCCCTATCATTTTATCCGCACGTTTAAAAAGGAGACCGGATTTACGCCCCACGAGTACATTATCAACACCCGGATGGCCACTGCCCGGTACCTCTTGAAAAACACAAAATTATCCATAAAGGATATCTGCTTCCAGACCGGATTTTCCAGTGAAAGTGTCTTTTGCAGTGCCTTTAAGAAAAAGCACGATATGACACCTGCCCGGTACCGGAGTTTGGAAAATGAATAAAAGGACTACCAAGGCACATCACCTTGGCAGTCCTTTTTAACTCTAATATTGTTTCAAAAAATCTAACATCTCCGCAGTTGCATCAATACTCTTCTCCCAGAATGGTTCAAACACACTAAAAGCATGGGTCATACGCTTATTTTCCGGGTAATTCACCAGCTTGTGCGGTACCCCATGTCTGGTGAGCGCTTTTTCAAAATTCAAAGTATAATGCTGCAGATTATCATTTTGGCTTGTCACAAGATAGCAGGGTGGCAGAGCACTTACAATCTCCGGATGCTCCGGATTGGTATATGGTGCAAAGGCACTCTTTTTATAGCCCTTTCCATACAAATAGTCCGGCATACAGAGACCGATTTTATCAAATTTGGTGGTATAAAACATTCCACTGATTAATCCAAGTGCTTTCACGTCCAATGTAGTAGGTGTTACCCCCGCTGCCTCAGCAAGTGCATCTACCTTTTTCATAGCAATGGCATACGTAAGAAGATTGGCACCTCCACTGTCTGCCACTGCATACACATGCTGCAAATCACCATTATATTGAGGAACAATCTCCTTGATATAATCCATTGCTCTGGATAAATCTTCATACTGTTCAAATATCCGAACCTCCGGCACTGAGCGTACTTCCACGCAGAATACAAGATATCCCATAGAACATATCTGTGCACAAAAATGACGATTGAACTCTTTGTTTCCCAGAATCATCCCCCCACCATGAACATCAACAATAACAGGCAACGCCTCTCCAGTACGTCCCTTGGAACGAAAAATGTCCAGGCAATGGGCCTTATCACCGTCTCCCATATAAGGAATGTCCCGATATTCTGAAATATCCTCCGGAAAAATCAGCGTCTTATCACGAGCCGCTGTCATTTCATTAAATTCAGCCCTTTGCTTATAAAATGTTTTTAATAATACATTCTTCATCTGAGCCGACCTCCAATTACTACATAAGCATCATTGTATCACACCATAGCAATGGACGCAAATCATAACTATAACGAATAAATTTCCGTATATTTCTTTTTAAAATAGCGCACCAGCGGCTCTGCAGTGACCTCCCTGCCACACACCGCCTTCAGTGTTTCCATTGGGGTACGGGTGCTTCCAAAGCGGTGAATCTTCTCATTCAGCCACTTGGTAATCTCCGAAATTCTGCCCTGGGCAAGGAGCGCATCCACATCGCCCAGTTCCTCCTCCACCGTATCCAGTAGCATACCATCGTAGATGCTTCCCAGAAGGTAGGACGGAAAATACCCAAAGGAACCGCCGGCCCAGTGCATATCCTGCAAAATACCCTCCGCATCATTTCCCGGAGTAATGTGCAGATATTCCTCCATCTTTTTATTCCAAAGGGTGGGAAGCTCTTCCACAGAGACCCCCTCACGGAAAATCATCTTCTCTATTTCATATCGGAGAATTACGTGAAAAGCATAAGTAACCTCATCGGCCTCGGTGCGGATGAAGCTGTTACGCACATGATTGATTTCCCGGTAAAATTCCTCCAAGGAAATCTCCTTAAACTGCGGCAGCAGTTCTCCCAGCTTATCGTAAATGGGCAGCCAGAAATTCTTATTTCTTCCCAGAATATTCTCATAGAAACGGGACTGGCTCTCATGAATACACATGTAATCACAGCTGCCTGCCACCGTACCATCATAATCCGGATTCACATTCTGCTCAAAAATGGCATGTCCTCCCTCATGAATAGCTGAGAAAATGGCACTGAGAGGCGCATCCTCATGATAATGATTGGTCACACGCACATCCTTAGAAGAGAAATTCAGGGTAAAGGGATGTGTGGTGGTTCCCACAGCACCCTTATCCCAGGAAAATCCGATGTAGTCCAAAAGGAGCTTTTGCACCTTTACCTGGGCATCCACGTCAAAATATCCCTGGAATTTGCTGTCATCGGGCTGCTCACTTGCCAGAATCTTATCCACCAAAGGTATTAACTCCTTTTTCAGCTCCTCAAATACCCTGTCAATAATCTCCGAATTCATGCCCTCCTCAAAGGGGTCTAACAGGGCATCGTACAGCTCCTGCTCCGGGTTGGTATAGCCTACGATTTCCTTGGTCACGTCAATCAGCTTTTCTAAATGGGGCGCAAAAATGGAATAATCCGAAGCTGCCTTTGCCTCCTCCCAGGCGGTTTCTGCTTCCGTTTGAATCCTTACATGCTTCTCAAATACCTCCTTGGGAATCCTGGCATCCCTGTCAAAGCAGCGCTTCATTTTCTTTACCACGAATTTCCACTTATCATCCAGTGCTTCATACTCCTGTGGCTCTGAGAGCTTCTCCAAAAGCCCCCTCAGCTCCTCTGAAACTGACATCTGAAACTGCTCCGTGGAAAAATAGGCAATGGCATCCCCCAGCTGCTCATAGCCCTGTCTGGGCGCGCAGGTACGCATATCCCAGTACAGCAGTGTGGTCACATGCTGGTACCGATTCATTTTCTCCAGATACTGTTTTAAATCCTCTAATGTTTTACTCAATTTGGAAACCTCCGTATACAAACAAATAATGTATTTATTATACACCTTCCCCACATAAAAGCAAATAAAGGGGACGCTGTCTGGCATCCCCTTCTCTTAAATCTCGATTAATTCTTTTTCATAAGGCAAAATCTCTGCCAGCATCCCATTTTCCTTCAGTGCCTCTTCGATTTCATCCAGTATTTCTTCACTCTCTGCGGAAATCCGGTGGAAATGGTAACCCGAGGTCACATTCAAAAGTGAGGTGGATTTACCCGTTTTGATTTTATTCATGAAACTCTGTACATCCCTGCGATTTCTCACATTTAAGGGAGCAACAATTTTTCCGTAGGCACGATGATTCACCATCACATCCTCCACACAGCCGCCCAAATCCACGATGGCCGTCAGCTCCTCTTCAATCTGGGCATCGGTATGGAATACCTTGATAATCCGCATCACATGGGAGGGAGCATCCAACACATACCCCCGGGGGGTGGCCATAATATCGTACCCCTGAGAGCGCAGAAGTGCCATATCCTGCACCACCACCTGACGGCTTACGCCGGTTTCCCTGCCCAAAGCCGTACCGGAAAGAGGTACCGGGGATTGCTTCAACATATCTACAATTTTCTTTCTTCGCTGGGAGCCACTTAGTACCTGTTCCATCTGGGATTCCTTTCTTTTAACTACTCTACAACCTTCAAATGCTTTAAGCTGATGTCCAGAATGGGTGCGGAATGAGTCAGGGCACCACTGGATACATAGTCCACACCAAGCTCGGTAATCTTCTGAATATTTTCTTTGGTGATATTACCGGAGCACTCGGTCTTTGCACGACCATCGATGATACGGATAGCCTCTGCCATTACCTCCGGGGTCATATTGTCCAGCATGATAATGTCTGCTCCGGCTTCCACTGCCTCCTTTACCATGTCCAGATTCTCTGTTTCTACCTCAATCTTACGAACAAAAGGAGCATAAGCTTTGGCAGCCAGAATCGCTTCTTTTACGCCGCCGGCAGCATCGATATGATTGTCCTTTAAAAGGACACCGTCGGATAAATTATAACGATGGTTGGAACCACCGCCCACCTTTACCGCGTATTTCTCAAAGATACGCATGCATGGGGTGGTCTTTCTGGTATCTAAAAGGGTGGTCTTGGTCCCCTCCAAAAGCTTTGCCACCTTACTTGTATAAGTAGCAATACCACTCATCCGCTGTAAATAATTCAGGGCAGTTCTTTCACCGGATAACAGTACCCGCACATCACCCTCTACGGTGGCAAGATGCTGCCCCTTTACCACAGCATCTCCATCCTTTACATCAAAGGTCACCTTTGTAGAAGGGTCCAGCATAGTAAACACACGCTCAAATACGGAAAGCCCTGCAATGATACCGTCCTCCTTACAAATCAGCTGTACCTCACCCTTTTTGTACTCCGGCATCACGGAATTGGTGGTTACGTCCTCACTGTTAATGTCCTCCTCTAAGGCAAGGCGAATAAATTTATCTGCTGCAAGCAGCATGGTAATCTCGTTCATTTTATTTTAACTCCTTTGCAATCTTTTCTGCTGCCCTCCGGGCAAATACAAGACTCTCCAGCAGACTGTTGCTGGCCAGACGATTCTTTCCATGGACACCATTGCAGCTGGTCTCCCCCACTGCATACAAATGCGCCATGGTAGTCCGGGAGTCTCGGTCCACATGAATGCCACCCATAAAATAGTGCTGGGCAGGCACCACCGGAATAGGCTCCTTCAAAATATCATAGCCCTCTTTCAGGCAAGTATCGTATATATTGGGAAAATGCTCCCTTATGGTCTCCTTTGGCACCTTTTCAAAGGAAAGCCACACATGGCTGCTGCCTTCCTTCTCCATCTCCTTATGTATAGCCTCTGTCACCACATCTCTGGGCAAAAGCTCGTCCACAAAGCGTTCCCCTTTGGCATTTAGCAAAATGGCACCTTCGCCTCGGGTGGACTCGGAAATGAGGAAACGCCGTCCCTCCTTTTCACTGTAAAGACTGGTGGGATGAATCTGCACATAATCCAGATGCTCTAATTCCACGCCATGCTTTTTCGCAACCTCCAAGGCATCCCCGGTGAGACTGGAAAAATTGGTGGAATGTTTATATAAGCCACCGATACCACCGGTAGCAAGTATCGTATCCTCAGCGAAAATATGATAAGTGATATCCTCCTTTTCACTTTCCGCAATCATTCCCTTACACTCCCCGTTTTCTACAAGGATGTCTGTCATTTTAGTATATTCCATAATCGTCACATTTGACAAGGCTTTCACGTGACGTTGCAGCGTCTCCGTAATCTCTTTTCCGGTGATATCCTTGTGAAAGCAGATTCTCGGCTTAGAGTGGGCACCCTCTCTGGTATATTTCAGACTTCCATCCTCCTCCTTAGCAAAACGAACGCCCAGCTGCAGCAAATCATCAATGACTGCTCTGCTGGAGCGAATCATGATATCCACGCTCTCTTTCCGGTTCTCATAATGACCTGCTCGCAGGGTATCCTCGTAGAAAGACTCATAGTCTCCCTCATCCCGAAGGACACAGATGCCTCCCTGGGCCAGCATGGAGTCACACTGCTGCCTATCCCCCTTACAAATCATAAGAATTCTTTTGTTCCTCGGCAGGTGCAGTGCAGTATAAAGACCACCAACACCCACACCGGCAATTACCACATCATATTCCAGTTTCTTTATCATGTCGTTTCTCTCACCTCTATTTGGCCAGTTCCAGCATTCTGTCCAGCGTTTTTCTGGCCGCTACGGCATTTTCTCCGGTCACAAAAGCCTGATTTTCTTCGTTTTTCAGTACATGAAGAACCTTCTCCAGAGTAATCAGCTTCATATCCTGACATACCGGCTCCGTGGCAGGGAAATAAAATTTCTTATCAGGATTACGTTTTTCCAGCTCATAACGCACACCGATTTCCGTACCAATAATGAACTCCGTCTTCTCACTTGCCGTAGCATAATCAATAATTCCTGAGGTAGAGCCCAGATAATCCGCCATACCGGTCACTTCCTCGCAGCATTCGGGATGCACTAAAATCTCCGCCGCCGGATGGGCTTCCTTCAGCGCTTTTATCTCCTCTGCCTGCACATTTTCGTGGATGGGGCAGTAGCCCTTAACCAGCATCACATTTTTCTCCGGCACCTGAGCCGCTACATAGCGTCCCAGATTCTTATCCGGCACAAAAAGGATGTTTTTATTGGGCAGATTCTTTACAATCTTCACCGCATTGGCACTGGTAACGCTCACATCACACCAGGACTTAATCTCTGCGGTGGAGTTGATGTAACATACCACTGCAAGGTCATCAAATTTCTTTCTGGCAGCTTCCACCTCTTCCTTTAAAACCATATGTGCCATAGGACAATCCGCCGTCATATCCGGCATCAGTACCTTTTTGTCCGGGCAGAGCAGGTATCCGCTCTCTCCCATAAAGGACACACCGCAGTACACAATCACCGGATTTTCCAGTTTCTCCGCCACCTTACTCAAATAAAAGGAATCCCCGATATAATCCGCAATCTCCTGCACCTCCGGACGTACATAATAGTGGGCCAGTATTACCGCCTGCTTGTCTTCTTTTAATTTCCGAATCTCTTCCTGTATTGTCATAGCTTCCTCTTCTACCTAAAATTGTCTGTTTTCAAATATCCAGAGGAGTATAGCACATATATTTTCACCTGACAAGACACCTGCGCGAAATATTTGTAAAGTAAAAGGAGCCGGTGCAAACTGCAACGACTCCCTTATGTCTCCCCCATCTTATTCATCTTTAATATTCCCTTCCCGGACATTCTTCTCAATAAGCTCCCGGGAATATTCTCCAATTACCTCAGAACCCAAAGCGGTATTGCCGTGGCGCTTTAACACCTGGCTCTTTTTTACACCATGCTCTCTCCAGTCGGAACCACCGTTGGAATTATTTAAAAGAAGGGGCTGGAAATTATCCATGGCCTTAGCAAACTTTGCCTCCGGAGATGTACCCTCCTCGAATTCTTCGAAAAGTCCTCGAAGCTCCTGCATCTGATCCATAGGAAGCATACCAAAGATACGTTCAGCAGCCTTTTCCTCCCGTTCCTTCTGGGACTCCGCAGCCTTGGGGTCATAGGCGTAGGTATCTCCCGCATCAATCTCCACCACATCGTGAATCAGCGCCATCATCATGGCCCTTGCCACATCGAATTCCTCATTGGCGTATTCCTTTAAAAGGTAAATCATCATAGCCATATGCCAGGCATGCTCTGCATCATTTTCCCGTCTGCCATGATTACTAAGGTGGGTCTGGCGCAAGATATTTTTCTCCTTATCTGCCTCCAGAATGAATGCCAGCTGCTTCTCAAAACGCTCAAAATTCATAAATACTCCTTCCGCAGGATTTCAACAATTGTCCTGTTGCCCGCAACAATATCCCCTGCCGGTTCTCCGGCTGCAAGTCGTCCGTCAAAATAATACACTTCTCCTCCGGCTTCCCGGACAATCAGCATTCCTGCGGCATAATCCCAGATTTTCAGGCGCTTTTCAAAATATCCTTCCGTGCGCCCACAGGCCACATCTGCCAAATCCAGCGCCGCAGAACCGGTGCGACGGATGTCTACACAATCCCCATAGAGCTTTTCTATAATCCCGAAATTTTCCCTTGCAAGCTCCTTATAATAAGGTGTAGTACCTACGGTTATCAGGCTGTCTGCCATCTGCGTTTCCTCACTTACACGGATTGGCTCACCATTTAAATAGCTCCCTTCACCCTTTATCGCATAGAACAGCTCTCTTGCATAAGGATTGTAAATAAATCCCAGCAGGGATTCTCCCCCCTTCATCAGTGCCAAAGAAATGGCACTTCGTTTAAAATCATGAATCAGGTTCGTGGTGCCGTCCACCGGGTCCAGCACCCACATGTAATCCTCTTTGTTGATGGCAGAATTGTCCAGCTCCTCACTCATAAACTGAATCTGGGGATACTTTGCCGTCAATCTCTCCTGCATAAGCTGCTGCACCTGCATATCTACTGCGGTCACAAAATCCGCTCTTCCCTTGGTGACAATCTTTCCGACAGATTCCTTATTGGAGAAAATATCCGCCGCCTCCATAATGGTTTTCTTCACAAATTCTATATCAATCTGATGATGCATTATTTTACAAGCTCCTTTAATTCTTCTATGCTCATCTCCTGGGCCGGGGCAAATTCCTCTGACGCCAGATATTTATAAATGGCATCCAAAAGAGCTCTTGCCTCCGGATACTGCTGCAAATTAGAAAGTCCCATGGAAGAGAATAATACCTTACCCCCTCCTACGCTGCACTCAAAAAGCTGGGCCATAGGGCGCAAATAGGCATAGCTGTCCATCTCTGTAATGATAGCCTTCATCTGATGGGGCAGAATCACGGCTCTGGTATTTGCCATGGGCCACCACTGCCAGTTGGTATGCGACTCCGTGGGGAAATCCCTAAATATAGGATGCTCTGCGGCAATCAACTGTCCCATACTTCCCTCCTGCATGGCGAAGGTGCCCACGGACCAGAAATCCGTGGTAAATTGGGTACCGATGGACTTTGGTAAAGCCTCTTTGGTGGCATCGGGAGCTAAAAATACCTTTCCTCCTTTTGCTAATATGCTTAGCGTCTTTTCATCCAACGTTTTTGTTTCGTACACGTCCGCCGGACACACTGGTGCAACAGGCGGATACACCCAGATAGGGTATGTATTTTCTGTGCCGGCAAAGGATACCCTAAGGTTCAGTCTGGTAGAGCTCTCGATGCCGCTTAGGTCAAATTCTATGTTACATAATGTGGTCAGTTCTCCCACCGGACAGTTGTACTCTTCCTGCGACACATATTTCTGACAGGTCTGTTCAAGCACTGCTGTCACATGCCCGGAAAGCGGCTGTTTTCCGTAGTTTGCCACTACCACCGCCCCTGTCAGCTTCTCTGTCGTTTCCCAGGTAATCTTCGGTAAGTACACCATAGGAAGCTGGTCTCTGAAGAATGCCTGAAACCGCTCCGGACGGGCAAATGCAAAGGGCTTGGGATTTAAGTGCGAATTCATCATGCCCACCAGCGCCGTTCCCTGTCCCGGGAAATCCTGCAATCCCAGCAGGGAGATACCTGACAGTTCCCTGGTACGCAGCACGGCTTCCACCTCTGCCCGATACCCGATAAGAGAAAGCTCACCCGTAGCCTCCACGTACTTCTTCCACCGGGGCAGAAGTCCCTTATTTTCTACCTTTTCCTTGATTAATTTATAATTGACCGGATCGGTTACTCCCTGAAAATCATCAAGCTCGTCAAAATCCGGCAATACCTCAAACTGCCCTACCTCAAAGGAGAACACCGGCTTTTTATAATCCTTTCGCAAAAGTGCCATACTCTCATCATAATCGTGGCAAGTACCCGGATATTCGTTATTGATAAATCCCTCAATACCTTCCTCCGTCATGGCTGCAAAAATGCCTCGAAGGTCCGCCCCAAAATACCGCTGGCTCTGGGCAAAGTCGCTGTTTGCATCACAGCCCCGCTCACCATAGTGGGTGTTGGAGCCGTTGGCGTAAAGTCTGGTATCATCCAGCTCTCTGGCCAGATTTACCAGCTTGTCCATATTGGCAATACCCACTTCTCCGTTGCTTAACTCATTTCCAAGAGTGAGCATCACAAAGGAAGGATGGTTTGCCAGCATTTTGATAATCTGAGTCAGCTCTCTGGTATAATAGGTCACGCTTTCTTCAGTCTCCAGCGCATTCTTCGGGTTCCACTGAGAAAGCTCCGGCTGCATCAAAATACCCATTCTATCTGCTGCGATAAAGGCCGCCTCCGCCGGACAATGACTGTGGAAACGCATCAGATTTACCCCATATGCTTTGAAGCGCCCCAAAATATCCAGCCATTCTTCCACAGTAGCCGGGGAATATCCGGTCTCTGGAAACGCTCCACAGTTTGCCTCACTTCGGATAAAGATGCGCCTGTTATTTAATGCCAGTCTTCCTGTTCCATCGTCGCCAAAATCCCTGACACCAAAGCTGATATTCTTCTTCGCCGCCATCATCTGTACCGAAGCACAATTGCTGATACCGTGGTCCTCTCCGGCTCCCTCATAGCCCATGAAAAGAGCAGTCAACTCATATAGATTTCCCTCATATTCATCCCAACGCTTTACGTCCTTTTTCAGAGGCAGATTTTCCAGAAGGAAGGTGATCTTGCCCCTTTTGCCACGCACCTGCATGGTCTTCACAGCCTCCTCGGCAAGAGCATCACAGCTTAAGGTAAGCTGACCGGCATACTGCCTGTCTCCATCCATTTCCACATGCACTGTCAGGGTATCTCCCTTGGGATACGCGTAAATATTACTGATATGTACCGGCTCTTCCTCGTAGATACAGAGCTCCCCCAAAAGACCGTTCCAGTTGGTCTGGGTCTCATCCGTGGCTGCAGAAGAATACACGATATCGTCGTGAGGCAGACCCGGATAGCTGTTGTCAGAAAGAAAACAAATTTCGTTGTCCCCGTTAAGCAGCCCCGTCACTTCAAAAATGTGCGGCGTACTGATGGAAGAGGGGATATAATCGATTACCTCTGTTCCATCCACAAAAAGCCTTAGGCACCTTGCCCTGTCCACCTTCACAAACACTCTTTTTCCCTCTTCGGGTAGGTAGCTTATTCTCTTATAAATCCTTGCCTCACCCTCAAAGGTTACCTTTCTGGTAAATCGGGTGGCAATGGGCGCATTTTCATCAAAAGCACCTTCCGCATTACCCAGAGCAGAATCCGGATGCCACTGATTGCTTCCCGTATCCTTATGCCCGATGCCGCTCTCATCCAAAGAACCCGGGAGCTTCATTTCGTATTCTTTTCCATCGTCAATCTGTACCTTCCAGATACCGGCTAAATTGTACATGCTACTTTTTCCCTTTATTCAAAATCTTGTTAAACTGACTAAAGAAGGCAATTGCTGTCACCGTCGCTGCAATGATATCACTCACCGGCTCTGCCAAAAATACGCCAAACACCTTGTCCGCAAAAAAATTCGGTAAGATAAATATGAGTGGAATCAAAAGAATAATCTTACGCAGGCAAGCAAGGAATAAACTGATTTTTGCCTGTCCCAGAGCCATGAAGCTTTGCTGACAGGAAATCTGGGCACCAAAGGCGAAGATACCCGCCATATAAATCCGCATTGCCCATGCTGCATATTCCACAAGTACTGCATCGTCAGTAAAAATTCCGGCAAATACACCGGGAATTAACATGGACAACGCCCAGAATAAAGTGGCATATCCCAGACATATACCAAACTGCAGATAAAAGGTCTTCTTCACCCTTTTTTTGTTATCCGCACCAAAGTTATAACTGATAATAGGCTGTCCCCCCTGACAAAAGCCCTGCATGGGCATGGTTACCAGCATACTGACGCTGGTGATGATGGTCATAGCTCCCACAGCAGGGTCTCCGCCGTACTTTGCCAGACTGGTGGTAAAACAGATGGAGAGAATACTTTCTGTAGAAAGCATGACAAAGGTGGAGATACCAAGTCCCAGTGTTGGTCCGAATATCCTTGGGTCCAGCTTCATGTTTTCCTTTTTGAGACGAAGGGTGGTCTTCTTGCCGGTAAGAAAACGCAGAATCCAAAGCGCTCCCACCGCCTGACTAAGCACCGTGGCAAGAGCCGCCCCCTTTACCCCCATACCCAACGCAAAGATAAAAATGGGGTCTAAAATAATATTAATCACCGCACCAATCATCGTAGTCAGCATACTGATTTGCGCAAACCCTTGGGTAGTAATAAATGGATTCATGCCCATCACCACAAGTACAAACACGCTTCCCAGAATATAGATACGGGCATAATCCACCGCATAGGGCAAGGTCACCTCACTGGCACCAAACAGCGTCAGGAGCGTGGGTGCAGCTATATAGAATCCCAGGGTCAAAAATACAGCAAACACCAACAGCAGCGAAAAGGAATTCGCCATGATTTTTTCTGCTTTTTCCTTATCGTTCTTCCCCAATGCAATGGCGGCAAGGGGTGCACCGCCTGCTCCCGCCATCATGGCAAAGGCATTGAGGAACATCAAAATCGCCGAAAACAGACCTACTCCCGTAAGCGCAGATGCCCCCACCTCCGGAATATGCCCAATATAAATACGGTCTACAATGTTATAAAGCAGGTTCACCACCTGGGCTACCACCGCCGGAATCGCCAGTTTAAAAAACAGCTTGGGGATACTGGCTGTGGCCATTTCGTTTGTTTGTGCATTATTTTTCATATGGAGTCCTTTCTTATTCAAATTTCTTTTCTATAATTTATAATCTCGCTTGATTTTCGAACAAATTTTCGATATAATACTGTAGAGTGCTACCATAACGGTAGGCGGTTAGTCTTCTTCCAGAGGACTGTGACCTCTGTTTACATAGAAATTCACTTGTGAAAATCTTAGAATGGAGGATTTGCTTATGTTGACCATCGAAGGCTTGATTGCTGTCATCAGTTTATGTTTGACTTGTTTCAGTCTTGGCTATTCGCTTGGCAAGAATAGTAAGGCACAAAAATAACCGCCCTGTCCTTGCAAAACTTGGCGGTCATTTTTAATCGTTATATACTAGGACTAACCGTCTATCGATAGCACCTTTTCTGTTATCATAGTAGCACCTTACCGCCATTATGTCAAATATCTATTCATTTTTCACTGTCCTGACAAATCAGCTATCTTGAATATCCCTCGGTCAACACTTCCTGTATTCACTGCATCCTTAGCTTGCATGTCCGAAAATATGGCATATTGCTTTCAAGCCTTCACAAATCTTAAAATTTATCTTTGTAACGAGATAAGTCCTGCACAGTTTGACATTTGTTCAAACTGCATTCTTGGAAAATACGCCTTTAATTCATCATATACAAAATATATCTCATCATCGTCCCACTCATCTCCAGTTTCAACCATACATTTTTGAAGTGCAACACGATTCTCAAATGCCACATCTCCAATATAAATGCATCCACCCTCGCTTAATAGCATAAGTAAACTTTTCAAAAAAGTAACTTTTTGTAAATCTGTCAAATGGTGTAGGGAATATGTTGCAATGATAGCATCATATTTTTGTTGTGTTAGAGGTTCTGCCAATCCATTTGAGAAATCGCCTTGGAACAATTTAGCATTTGGCATTTTCACTTGTGCCAATTCTATCATTCTATCAGAAAAATCTTGTCCATAAATCTCACAACCATGTTCATATAGTTTAGAGGTCAGCGTTCCTGTCCCGAACTCAATGTCTAAAACAGTCTTAGAAGAAGCATTTAAAACGCGATTATATATTGCATTAAGAATAGTTTTGTACCCTGCGAAAGGATATGTTCCATCTTCATCAGACAATCCTACACTCTTATCATAGTCATCTGCCCATAAATCAAAACCTATATTATTTAGCATATTCTTCACCTCATTCAATTCATATTTTTGTACTTATATCTTTCTTCTGCAAAAACTATAAATTCCTGATAAACACTATCAATATTCATTTTAATTAACTGTTCAAAGCCATATATACCACAAAGATATTGAACAAACTTTGTTCCGAGATAATATCCAACATCTCCTCTCCCACAATATTTTACCCAATCACCAAAATACTTTTGATTAGCTCTTGTCATCGTTGGTAAATCAAAATGAAAGTCTGCTAAAGCGTCTATTTGTGAAAGTGTATCCATTATTTTTATCATCTTGGTTGTCCTCAAAAATCAAAATTGCCTATCTCGAATATACCCCTGTCAGCACTTCCGTCCGATAAGCCTGCATATTGGGAAGAAGCGGATACTTTTCCGCAATGTCTGCTGCCGATTGATTATCATAAGGAATGCTTAAAATCTCACAGCGAATTGCAGAAAGCTTTTCGCTGCCAATTTCACCTTCCAAAAGCACTGCATGCACTCTCGGAAACCCTATACTATTCCCAACGCTTCCCGTATTTACTGCATACCCCAGCTTGCATGTGCGAAAATATGGCATATGGCTATCCGCGCAAATATACCCATGATACAGCCGATCAGATATCTTTGATGAAAATCCCAGCTCCATAATCTCAAAATCATCATATGCCTGATAGAGCCTGTCCGTTGGTCTGCCATGCACTAACCGAAACCACAAACCTCCAATCAACACTTCACCCTCCAAAGGAAGATTCTCCAACCAACTGATACGTTCTTCTCCTAATTGCTCACAGTAAAAAAAGTTTTCCGGAACTTCTCCTGTCCGGTACGTATTGCACACATAGCCATCCCAATTTCCCTTTATGAAATGATGACAATGACTACGTATCCAGTCTACCGCCTGGTCGTTTTCCGGCCCCTTGCCTACCGCATCTCCCAAAAACCAAATCTCATCTGGCAAAAGCTTCTCAATCTCTTTTTCCAATGCCCGTAACGCCGGCATATTCCCATGTATGTCGGCAAGAAATAATATTTTTCCCATATTTGTCTCCATCCAATTTCACGCTTTTCTTGCTACCACGACAGGCTGATAAAATCCCGTCTTATCCGGGAACATCCACTCCACCTTACTACAACCATGCGCAAGCAATAATTTTGTCATCTCATCTCTTCGGATGCTTCTATACTCACACTCAAATTTACTTACCTGCAAGCTTCTTCATCATCCACAATATACTGGGTTAGTTTATAATCCCCCACCAATATTCATTCTATTTCTTCTCCTTCTCAATCATCCTTATTACTCTCGGTCTGTTATATCGTTGCATTATCACAAACATACTCTCAACACAAGCGGATAAAACAGATGTAATAAAAAACACCCAAAATGTCCCCCAAATTAATGTAGCTAATATCGGCACAAAACATAATACCACGATAATTGAATGCACCACTTCTGATTGACACATTGCCCCTGCAATTTCTTCCCATGTATGTACTTTTAAATCTAGCATTTCCGGTGCAAAGGTAGGCATTTTATCTTTCCACTTTTTCACTCGTAATACTTCATACAAACGCTTTTCAAATTTCTTTTCTTGAAACCACTTTCTTTTATAATTAAATCTGTTATGAAAGATTCCATTCACAACATATCCTACAGCCAAACGCATCAAAAAATGATAGCTAATCGTACCGAATGTAATCGCTATGCTCAATATCACTGTGTTGGGACTGCATTGATAAACTAGCGTAAAAATTATTGTTAACACCACAAAAATTATTGCGGAAATCTTAATCGTTTTTGCAAACATTTTAGTCTCCTTTGTCAAGTTTGTCTATTCCGTAAAATCCCCTATTTTCCCCAGTAACTTCCCGATACTATGATACATTCCCGAATAAATCACAGGTTCTAGTTTCGTAAGATTTACATCAAAAGTATCCCTGAATTCGAGCTGTTCATCTATTTGAATATTCCTTATTCTGCAGAAAAAGGTGGTAGACTCTCCTATTTCAACTGAATGAGCTACTTCGCATTCATATATCCAACGACTCACCTCCAGAATAGGAACATCTACAACATCTCCCCTGCCAACATCATACAATACTCCATCTTTCATTCCATCCTTTGCATGATGTGTGCCAAAATAGTCCATAAGTTCAAGCATATCTGTACTGACAAGATTTACGCTTAGAATACCCGTTCTAATCACATTCTGCTTGGTTCTTTTCGTACCAAACATGCTGATCGTCAGTAAATAATCGTTCTCTTTCTCATTTGTAACACTAACCCATGTAATTGGAGCAAAATTATATGTTCCATCTTCATTGTTTGTACCAATAATGAAAGCAGGTTGAACACACATGGAAAAGTGTGTTCCTATTGATTTTCGCTTTACAACCTTCATCTACTCCACCTCGTCAAATACGCAAACTGCGTCCCACAATATCTTCCCATGCCTCTTCATCAATCTCTTCATCCTTAAACAATTTTCTTTTATCCGCCTCTGTAATCCTGCGTTTTACCCTACATGGGTTGCCAACAGCGATACACCAATCCGGAATGTCTTTTGTGACTACACTTCCTGCCCCAATAACCACATTACTACCAATGTGCACACCGGGACAAATCACCGTATTACCGCCTATCCACACATTATCCCCGATGGTAATCGCTTTTCCATATTCATAGGCAGAATTACGCGTGGACGGATAAACAGGGTGACCGGCTGTATATATAGATACATTGGGTGCCAGCTGACAATTGTCTCCGATTTTTACCTTTGCCACATCAATAATTGTACAGTTATAATTCGCAAAAAAATTCTTGCCAACTTCAATATGGGAACCATAATCGCAGTAAAATGGGGGATTGATAAATGCCCCTTCTACATCTCCCAACAATTCTTTTACTACCTCCACAATTCCTGCAAAATCACTTCTATCCATAAAATTCAGTTTTTGCAAAATTTTTCTACACTGTGCCTGCTCTGCCATAACTGCTTCATCAGAAATGTATGCCAATTCTTTGTCTCTACGTTCTATATTATTCATTTACAGTTGCCTCCAAACATTATCTTCTCTTACTTACAGCCTAAAATGCTTCACCAAGGCCTCCATCATTTCTTCTCTTGTATCATTTTCAAAATCTGAACGGGTGTAAGTGAAAAATCCTGTGTGTTCCCAATCCGTCTCCAATGGAGGATGATATAATGCCCATGAGTTAAAATTCTTTAATGTTTTCTCTGGATCCTTACACAATTTGATTTGATCCATCATAAACTTCTTGTCAGGATCTTCACGGTCAAAAAACCTTGTAGCGCAAATATCCGGTGGGTCACAAAGCATTATGGCTACATGATTGTAGTCAGAAATCTCTTTGAGAACGTCCGGTGGAATATTGGTATCAACAATTATCTTTTTCCCGCTTGCTGCCAGTTTTAATAGTTCAAGTATTTCAATTTCAATACACTCCTGAGATACATTGTACGTCCAATTGTAATGCTCCTCGGGTGTCATGTTCAGCCATTCTTCCCAGCCACTCATAGTATCAAAATAGCATAAGCCCGGCTGCTTCCAGCGAGATAACTTTTCACGGGGAAATACATCATGGTAATTTTCTCCACACGCGACCATATCAAAGCGTTCTGCCAACATCTTCACCATAGTCGATTTGCCCGCATAACTATGACCGTTTATGAAATAAACATTTTGCAAATAATGTTTAATGAGATTGTCACTGATTTGTATTTTCATAAAACCTTACCTCTTCCTTTTGTTGATTAAATATTTTCCAATACCCGCCCTATATCACTCAAGCCATTGAATGAAAGCAGTTTTATCCGTACTGTTATATCCCGCATTACCATAAAAGTTCAAGGTGGTTTCTTTTTTTGAACCTGTGAGTAACATCATTTTATAGCAGTTTTCCTTTTCTGCCAGATTCTTTGCATAATCCAGGCATTCCGTAGCATATCCTTTTCCCCGATAATCAGAATGTGTAACTACATTTTCGATAAAAGCATATGGTCTAATGTTTCTTGTTAAATTTGGAATAATCACACAAACACAGGAAGACACTATTATTCCATCTATTTCCTTAACGATAATATGATGATTTTTATCTTGTAGAATCATGTTCCAGGTACTCTCTAAATGTTCTGTCCTTTCCGGAATTGTTTCCTCGTGCAAATGTAAATATAACTCTAATACTTTACTTAAGTCATTTTCGTAAACTTCTCTGACCATTACAACGCCTCCAAAAATTAGCTTACATTCTTTGAATAGTGAAATTATTTACAACTCCACCAATTTTCCCAACAAAATTCTATTCTTTTGATTTTAGTCGGATATGCCTTTGTATACACTCCCAACTATTTTTACGTTTTCCCATCTTTAGGCGGGATTTCACATGATTCTAACTCCTACTAATCTGCCATTTTTTATCATTAGTCGGTAATCCACATCCTTTCCACCCCGGCTAATTTGCTTTCTTCTTGGTTTAGTCGGATTCTCATACCTTTTTCTCCCCGACTAATTTGCACTTTTCTCAATCTAGTTGGAAATCTGCCTCTTTTTCCCCCGACCAAACTGCACATTTCTTGATTTAGTCGGATTCTCTACTATTGTTCACGATTACTTCGGTTTTTCGTTCTGTCCAAGTTCTTGATAACCGGGGAACTATCGATTTGTATTCGAGTTTCTTTTCCATAAAAGCCAGTCTTTATCTAGTACCGTTGAATGTGGTTTGTTCATGATTTCATCGCAAGGAAAACTACTACACTGACCACAGAAATCCAAGCCCTTTTCAATCACACAATCGTGAGAAAAACAATCACCCTTAATATGCTCTTCTGTACATCCCTTGCAATTTCCTGCAAGATATGTAGAACAAGCACCACAGTAGAATCCACACTTACTAAGTAGCTTTACATCCATAATTCACATCTCCAAAACAAATTTTACTATGTTCTTATGCATACACACTATCAACTTCAACGTCATCATACATAACACCATATATTTCCATTACCTCTTCATTCTCCAACACAGCTTTCCCCTTTGCGCATGCAGTTACTCGGAATAATTGTTGCTTTGCTTCCCAACAACTCATAATAAATGGCATTTCAAATTCTATGCATATTCTTTTTCCACTTTCCTCAATGATTGTGGCATTAATCTCTTCTGTATCAAATACTTCGCACCATTCCACAGCCTCCACTATTCTATGGTCTATGTATGATATTCTGCCCACCATATTACGAAACGCTTCTACTTTCTCAACATAGTCCGATACCTTATCCCATAAAATCTCTTCTGCAATTTCCCGGATATCCATGTTATCTCCCTCTCAGTTGGCTATTTTCTCTCATCCGTCACAATATGCACGATTCCCTCCGGCTTCTCCTGCAAATACTTCTTCAGGAATGTAGGATAAGCCCTGTGCTTGTCCAAATCCTCTATGGGAATCCAGTGCATTTCTTCCTTCACGCCACAGGTATAGCTGTCACTGCATAGCTCCCTACTTCCCTTGGGCTTCATCAAGTAATAAAAAGCAACCTCATGACAGTGATTCTCTCCCAAGGTTCCACCATCACCCTCAAATACATTTTCATGAATTACCGCCAGCCTGTCCACCTCATAATGCACGCCGGTCTCTTCAAAAACCTCCCGCACCACAGCCTCTTCAGATGTTTCGTTCATATGTACACCGCCGCCGATGGAATACAGGTAATCATCAATTTCATTTCCTGCAAAGAGTACACACCCCTCTTCTACAATAATAGCTGCTGCCCGATAGCGAAACCAGTTATTTTCTTTCTTGAAACCACAATCAAAGGTCATCTCTTTCCTACCTCTCTCATTTCGCCTTACAAGACATTTTCTCCACATCCAGCCGGAAAACCGCAACTGCCTCTAGCATGGCATCCTCATAGCTCCAGTCCGCTTTTCCGGTGGTTTGCTTCATGATAGCATTTAAGCCCTGTATCTTTTCATCTCGGTCTGATACCAGACAAAGGGTACCGGTTCCTATGACACTCTGGAAAGTTGCAGAGAATTCACAAGCACTCTCTCCCTCAAGCAACGTATATTTCCCATCGATTTCAAATCCCACCTTAGGCAGTGACTTCGCAAGCTCATATTTCCGCCCTGCCTTGGCACCATGGAAAAAGAAGGTGTACCTGCCATTTTCGCAGGTATAGCCATAGTTTACAGGCACAATATAAATGTCTCCTTCTTCACAGAAGGCAATCCTAAGAATCTGTTCTTTTGCAATAAATGCTTCTATAGCTTCCTGATTTGTAATTTCCCTATCATTTCTTCTCATATGTAAGCTCCTCTTTTACACAACGATGCAATAATCTAAATAATCATCCACTTTTATTTCAATAATCTCCAGCGGTTTCACCTCTTCAAAGCACACCCACTGAGTACCCATAGCATGGACAAATGCCTCTCCATCCAGCACATAAAGATAACCCTTTCCACCATAATTGGGGTGTCCCTTTTTGAAGACCATTTTCTCTCCATATTCCGGCATCATCTCCCGGTCCACTTCTCCGTTTTCGTCAGGTACAGCTCCTAAGGCAAAGCAGATTGCCATTACTTTACTTGTTGTGGCATAGACTGCATTTTGGCAGCCTTCCTGAAATCCGATGTCGTAGGCTTGGTGCGGAATTAAGGTATCATATTTTTCTGTGCTGCCGTGATATAAAATCATTTCATTGTCCCTCATATACAAAAACCCTTACCCACATTGTACTAAATATGAGTAAGAGTTGCATTCATAAATTTTGCCTATATAGTATTATTTTTTGCAAATCAGCGGAGCTATCTTGCAGAAATCTCCATCCCATATAATATAAGTCGCTCCAAAGTTTTTCCCCATCTGCTCCACATCCTCTGCCGGAGAAATATTGGAATGAATGTATAAGGTATGAAATCCCACGGCCTTCGCCCCCAGGATATCTGCCTTGATATCATTACCTATCATAATGCTTCGGGCTGGTTTCAGATTATAGGTGTAAATCAGCTTCTCATAGAATTCCTTCCCGGGCTTTTTCACTCCCACCTCCGAGGAGATGAAAATTCCATCAAAATACTTCTCCAGTCCAAGGAGGGTAATCTCCGGTCTGGTAAAGTCACTCTGGGCATTGGATAAAAGGTAAATCTTCTTCCCCGACTTCTTCAGCATCTTCAAAAGTTCTACCACTCCATCATAACACCTGATATACTTCCGTGAAAGAACCCGAAAGAAAATTGCAATATTTCTTGCAATTTCCAAACTGACAGAAATTCCTTTCTGAGAAAAGCACCACTGAAAAACCTCTGTCACATTCGTCTCAAACCATTGATTTTCTGCGACTTTTTCCAGTTCCTGACACCTACTTCGGAATGTTTTCTTTAATTCACCCTTGTCATAATAGGCGCCATAAGATGCATAGATTTCCGTCATTTTCTTCCACAGGTAGGGATTTTCTTCATTGGTATGAATATCTACCAAAGTACCATATAAATCAAAAATATAGTTATCGTACATCTAAACTCCTGCCTCCTGTAAAAAGGCTTCCATTCTGCTCATACGGGCGTAAAACTGCTCATAAAAATCCATTTCTCCATCATAAGGAGATAAATAAAACATCTGCAGCACTACCATGTTCAATTGCTTCACCATATTCTCGTCCTCTATGGAAGATAGTATCTCCTCCATATGATTCAAAAAATAGTGCCACTTCACATGATAAGCATGATTTTCCTTCACCTTGGGCGTATCAATCCACTTATCTACCTTCACCTTGGTACGATTCCCCTTGACACACTCATTTACCTGCAAAATGTACTTATAGTCCCCATCTGCATAATACCTTCCCAGAGGAAACAAGCGACAGATGCCGGGACGGTAAGGATGAATACTGCATCTCCCAGCTTCATTTAAGAAAGCACAGGCTTCCCGGTCACTCTGCATAGCAATGTTGGGTAGAATCACGCCATCCACTACATGCAGCTCAATGGCCCCCTGTAGCAACTCTTCTACACTCTTTCCAAGGCCGGTAGTCAGACGGTAAATATCCAAGGGGTCTAAAATGATGGATTCTCCCATCCCCCGACAGCAGGCAGAGCAGCCTTCACAATCGTTGCAGCCCAGCTTTGCCATATCGTTTTCCGTATACAATTTTCCGTCAGAAATCTCCGCCAAATCCACATTCCGCTTCATAAAAATACTCCTTTTTATTGACCGAATCAGTCCGGCACATGTATCGTATTTCCAGCATGACACGCATGTCATACCAAGTCACAAATCCTCATAAAACCTAGATAAACTGGGCTAAAACCTGATATTCTTCCTCTGTCAGATTCATGATTCCGCCGTGTCGTTTTAAGGTAACACCAAGGTCAAATTCCTCCTCAGAAAGCACCTTAAACTCGCCTGATTTGAGGTCATCTGTCACCATGGGCAGGTACCCCTTATGGGTGGCAAAGCGGTCCACAATCAAGCACCACTTCTCTTCCCCGTTTAACTTAAAGATTTCCGGACCCTCTACTCCATAAATGCCATCCAGAGTCTCAGATTTTACCTCTGTAAAGCTTTCCGGCTCCAAATCCTTACCAAAATCCACACGAATGAACTTGGTGGTTTCATCCTTGGAGTAACGGTAATATCCTTCCTCCGTGCCAATGATGGTGGTATCAATCACATGATTGTCTCTTTCGATATAGATTTCCGGCTGGGTAAAGGTCTTAAAATCCTTTGTATAAGCTCTGTAGATGCGCTGTTTTGGCTCTTCTCCTTCATTTTCTACGGTCATGGATGCCCAAAATACCATGATAGCATCCTTTTTTACGTCGTATACGGCCTCAGGAGCCCATACACAGCCTGCACCCGGCTTTCCTACCGTCTTCGCCACAGGACCCTCCCAATGAGCCAAATCGGAGCTTTCCCACACAAGCAGATCCCTGCTTCCCTCATACTGTGCCACATGCCAGCCCTTTCCGGCCTCGATACGAAGGTCTGTGGCAATCAGATAATACTTCTTTTCCCATGGAGAACGGATGATGAATGGGTCTCTGGCACCCGCTTCGCCGATTTCAGAACGGAGCATGAGCTTGCCTCCATTTAAATCCTGCCAGTGAAGTCCGTCACGACTGAGGGAAAAATACACCTGCTCCCCATCCTTCTGTTCTCCGATAAAATGCACGAATAAATATCCTGTATAGTTCATGTATAATCCTCCCAATATATTTTACCAATCGAGTAGGAGGGGAATTTAATGATTCCCCGACCTCTCACACCACCGTGCGTACGGTTCCGTACACGGCGGTTCAATCAACTTAACAAATGACACACCTTTCGGTGTAGTAATCTAACAATGAAACTAATCCAAATCGGGTTAGTCTCTCATTGCTTATAGCA
>JAFTXD010000097.1 GCA_017461775.1 Lachnospiraceae bacterium | reverse complement strand
GAAGCATTCCAGAAGGCAATCCGTTCCTTAGAGATTGGCCGCTATGGTCTGGGAAATGCAAAGAACTTTAATTCTTTATCTAAGAAGGAGCTACTTGCAATGCTGGGTACTCCTTCCAGTGAGCGTCACTTCATTATGTATGAAGCAATCCGTAAGGGTGCAACGGTGGAAGAAATCCACAATATCACCAAGGTAAAGGCATACTTTATCGAGCAGATGAAGGAACTGGTGGAAGAGGAAGAGGCACTTGCAGCAGGTAAAGGCCAGATGCCTTCTGACGAAGCACTTACCAAGGCGAAGAAGGATGGTTTCTCTGATAAGTATTTAAGCCAGATTATTGAGATTCCTGAGGCTGATATCAGAAATCGTCGTATCGAAATCGGTGTAGAAGAGGCTTGGGAAGGTGTACACGTAAGTGGTACCGAGAATAACGCTTACTACTACTCAACTTATAATGCAGAGGATAAGAATCCTGTAAATGAAGATACCAAGAAGATTATGATTCTTGGTGGCGGTCCGAACCGTATCGGACAGGGTATTGAGTTTGATTACTGCTGTGTACATGCAGCGATGGCTCTTAAGAAGCTTGGCTTCGAAACCATTATCGTTAACTGTAATCCGGAGACTGTATCTACCGACTACGATACCTCCGATAAGTTATACTTTGAGCCTCTTACCTTAGAGGACGTTCTCAGCATCTACAAGAAGGAGAAGCCACTTGGCGTTATCGCACAGTTCGGTGGACAGACTCCGCTGAATCTTGCAGCAGAGCTTGAGAAGAACGGTGTAAAGATTCTGGGGACCTCTCCTGCAGTGATTGACCTTGCAGAGGATCGTGATTTATTCCGTGCAATGATGGATAAGTTAGAGATTCCTATGCCTGAGTCAGGAATGGCTGTAAATGTGGAAGAAGCGGTAGAAATCGCTAACAGAATCGGCTATCCTGTAATGGTTCGTCCTTCCTATGTTTTAGGCGGACGTGGTATGGAAGTTGTATATGATGATGAGAGCATGGTTGGCTACATGAACGCAGCTGTTGGTGTAACACCTGACAGACCTATCTTGATCGATAGATTCTTAAATCACGCTATGGAGTGTGAGGCAGATGCAATCAGTGATGGTACCAGAGCTTATGTTCCTGCAGTTATGGAGCATATCGAGCTTGCAGGTGTTCACTCCGGTGACTCCGCGTGTATCATTCCTTCCGCACACATCTCTGAGGAGAATGTGAAGAAGATTAAAGAATATACCCGTAAGATTGCCGAAGAAATGGGCGTAAAGGGTCTTATGAATATGCAGTATGCGATTGAGAATGATAAGGTATACGTGCTGGAGGCAAACCCAAGAGCATCCCGTACCGTTCCTTTGGTATCCAAGGTATGTGATATCCGTATGGTGCCTTTGGCTACCGAGATTATCACTGCAGAGATTACCGGCCGTCCTTCCCCAATCGCTGATATGAAGGAAAGAGAGATTCCAAACTATGGTGTGAAGGAAGCTGCATTCCCATTCAATATGTTCCCGGAAGTAGACCCTATCTTAGGACCTGAGATGCGTTCTACCGGTGAGGTTCTTGGTATGTCCAAGTCCTATGGTGAGGCATTCTTTAAGGCGCAGGAGGGTATCGGTTCTAAGCTTCCTCAGAAGGGAACCGTTCTTATTTCCGTAAACGACAGAGATAAGGCTGAGGTTGCAGATGTGGCAAGAATCTTTGAGAAGGTTGGCTTTAACATCGTAGCTACCGGCAGAACCTACGACACCATCGTAGCAGCTGGCATCAAGGCTACTAAGGTGAAGAAGCTCTCCGAGGGTCGTCCAAACATCGGTGATATGATTGCTAACGGTGAAGTTCAGATGATGATTAACACTCCGATGGACAAGGATGGTCATTCTGACGACAGCTACTTACGTAAGGCAGCTATCAAGGCGAAGATTCCATATGTTACCACCATGGCAGCAGCGATGGCTTCTGCAGAAGGTATCCTCTATGTATATGAGAATCCGGGCCCATCCGTGAAGTCTCTTCAGGAGTTCCACGCTGAAATTAAATAAGAGTATTAGAAAAGGCTGTGTCTGCGGACACAGCCTTATTTTTAAGTTCAATTATAAAATGTGGTTCTGTTGCGACCTTGCTTCTTGCTTTTGTATAGGCAGGAATCCGCTTCATTTAAAAAGAGAATAAAGTCATCCGTCGGCTCAGGAACACGTACAGAGCAACCGATACTTAAGGTGACGATGCCATAAGCAGAATTGCCGGAGTGTACCAGATTTTTTTCGGTAACAGCTTTGTGAAGCTGGTCACAGAGGCGGGAGATTTCTGCCTGAGCAGTGTCGGAGAAAATACAGATAAATTCGTCACCACCATAGCGTGCACAGAAATGATCCTTGAACACCTCTTGGAGAATATCCGCAAGAGTGCGCAAACATTCATCGCCCTGTACATGACCGTAAATATCATTGTACTGTTTGTAACAGTCAATGTCCATTAGTAGTACGCCGAAATTGTGCTGATTATCAATCGCATGCTGTAAGGCATCCGGGGTGTAACGAAGCATTGCATGTCTATTGTGTAGACCGGTCAAAGCATCCGTGGTGGACAGCCGTCGTAAACGTGCTACCTTCTGTTGATTCGCTTCCTGTTCCTCGTACAGGCGCTTACGAAGCTTTATATATTCCTTCTTTTGCTTTTTAGAATTATTGTGATAATTCTGCTGGGTGGAATAATAGATTTCATATGCATTCAGAAGGCCTTCCTTGTCACCAATATCCTTACAATAGCGGATTTTTGTTTCTGTGTAAAGGAATTGCCAGGTATCAACATCTGTGGTTTCACAGTAGTTCTTTAACAAATCCAGTACATTTTTCTGGTCCTCGGTCATCCGATAGCTTTCAAATACACGATAGATATTCTCCGGGATGAAAAAGGTATCAAATACCTCCGCGGTATTGCGATAATCATTGATGGTACCTCGCAGAATGGTAACTGCGCGCTCACGGTCTCCGTCCATATAAGCCAGATACCCTTCCAGGAAGGAGAGGGCAACACGAAATACCGGAGAAATATTCTCATAGGGAACATCCTGTAAATCCAGATAAGTATCGTATAAATCGTCCCGCTGACCGGTTTTGATGTAACATTCTGCGATAGCCAACATTCTGGCGCAATAAGCGAAGGAGCTGCTTTCTTTGGCATCGGGAGCACTGGCGATAAGCTCTTCTATACTGAGCTTGAAGTAGGAAAGAGCAGTGTCATAATCATCTGCCTTTTCGAACAGGCTACCGAGAAGAATGTGAATGATATCATACAAATCCTCATCGTGATTTTTCTTGATAAGCTCTAAGCCTTCATACAGATACTCAGCAGCAAGTGCTTCGTTGTGCTGGTCGATTTTCAAGGCACTGAGTTTGATGGTGGAAAGATTCTGGCAACGGTAGTTACCGGATTTCTTACCATGTTCAATACTGAGTAGGCAATATTTTTCACAGTCTTCAAAATTGGATTGTAATGCAACCGCTTCTGCCAGAAAATAGTATGCCTTTGCAAGAACACCACTGTCATTCGCATAATCATTGATAATGCTAAGATAGCCATCCACGCTTTTTTGAAAATCAATATCACGATAGACAAAGACTTCTGCAAAGCGTTCAGCCGCATCCGGTGGGTAAGTATATAACATGAGGCGCACCTCCTAAAAAGTTCAAATATATAGTACCATTTTACCACAAAAGTTGAATGAAGAAAAGAATTATACAAAGGAAATGCATATTGACAAATAGTGGAGCGTAAGGTTATAATGAAAACCGTGCTTGTGTTAACAGGCAAAATGCGGGTGTGGCGGAATTGGCAGACGCGCTGGATTTAGGTTCCAGTTGGCGACCTTTCAGGTTAAAGTCCTGTCACCCGCAGCGAGAAAAGCCGTAAGTTTGATATTACTATATCAGACCTATGGCTTTCTTTTTTTCAAAGGAGAAGGATGGAGAAATGAAGACAATCGCAATCATTGATGATGATATTTATATTGGAAATATGCTGGAAGAGGTATTAACAGGAGCCGGTTATGAAACACTGCGGGCCTACTCCGGCACGGAGGCGTTGTATCTACTTCGCCAGAAAAAGCCGGATTTGGTGCTTCTTGATTTGATGCTGCCGGGACTTTCCGGAGAAGAGGTACTGTCCCATATAAGCGGGATTCCGGTGATTGTGCTCAGTGCCAAGGTGGATGTGCAGGATAAGATTAACCTTCTTCTTGGCGGGGCGGCAGATTATATGACCAAGCCCTTTGATACGGGAGAACTTCTGGCCAGAATCGCAGTCCAGCTTCGGAAGGAGGAGTGTGGTCAGACTTCACAAACGCTTACCGCAGAGGAGTTAACTCTGGATATAAGCACTCATGTGGTGACCGTAAAGCAGGAGCAGGTGCATCTAACCAAGACAGAGTATGCCATTTTAAAGCTCCTGATGCAGAATAAGGGGCAGGTGATTGCAAAGTCGGTGATTTTGGACCGTATCAGTGAGGATACTCCGGATTGCACGGAAAGCTCCTTAAAGCAGCATATCAGCAACCTTCGTAAGAAGCTGCGGGATGTGGGAGACAGGGACTATATTGAAGCGGTATGGGGGATTGGCTTTAAGCTTTTATAAAATCTTGACCAATTCTTTACGCTTTTCTTGACCGCTTTCTTGACCACTCTTTTGTAGAATAAGTGCATGAAAGATAAGGAGGTATCTGGAATGGATTATGTTCTGATCACGGAAGATCTGGGAAAACAATATAAACAATTTAAAGCATTAAGCGGCCTTTCCATGCACGTTCCCAAGGGAGCAATTTACGGTTTTGTAGGTAAAAACGGCGCCGGCAAAACCACACTGATTCGTCTGATTTGCGGCTTACAGGAGCCCACAAGCGGAAGCTACACACTTTATGGAATCAAAAACGATGACAAAAACATCATTAAGTCTCGTCGCAGGATGGGGGCGGTGGTAGAGACGCCATCCATTTATTTGGACATGACTGCGGAGGAAAATTTAAAGGAGCAGTACCGGATACTGGGGCTGCCCTCCTTTGACAGTGTTCCCGATTTACTGAGGCTGGTAGGTCTGGAGAATACCGGCAAAAAGAAGGTAAGAAATTTTTCGCTGGGCATGAAGCAGCGTCTGGGAATTGCAGTTGCCCTTGCCGGTGACCCGGATTTTCTGGTGCTGGATGAGCCCATAAATGGTCTGGACCCCCAGGGCATTATAGAGATGCGGGAGCTGATTTTGAAGCTGAACAGAGAGCGGCAGATTACAGTGCTGATTTCCAGTCACATTTTGGATGAGCTTTCCCGCCTTGCCACTCATTATGGCATTATCGATGAGGGACGGATGGTGAAGGAGCTGAGTAGCCGGGAACTGGAGGCGGTCTGTCGCAAGTGCATGCGTGTGGAAGTGACGGACACCAGACCACTGGTGAGAGTCCTGGATGAGATGAATGTAGAATACAAGATTTTGTCCGATACCCGGGCAGATGTATTTGCTAAAATAAATGTTTCTCAGCTTGCCATGGCACTGGCAAAGGAGAGCTGTGAGCTCATATCCGTACAGGAGAAGGACGAAAGCTTGGAAAGCTATTATGTATCTTTGGTGGGAGGTGGCAGCCATGTGTAAGTTACTTTCCGCAGGATTTGTAAGGCTTTGGCGGGATAAGGTATTCTGGCTCTGTATGCTGGGCATGCTTGTTATGAATCTGTTTATTGTTCTGAATGGCAGCCGTCAGGCAAGTGGGGCAATGGCAGAGTATGGGTACACCCTGGATCGCTACTATTATAATGAAGCTCCCTTGGTGGGGATGTTTACCGCCATCATTGTCAGTCTGTTTGTGGGCACGGAGTATTACGAGGGTGCCGTGCGGAATAAGCTGGCAGTAGGGCATACGCGCAGCAATATATACCTGGCCAATTTTGTGGTGTGTTACGTGGCGGGCATTTGTATTGTAGCAGTCTGGTTACTTAGTGGGTTTGCAGGGATTCCTTTTCTGGGAGGCTTGGAAGGTGGCGTGGTTAGTGTATTAAAAGCGTTAACGATTGCGGGTGGTTACACTGCTGCATTTACCGCTATCTTTACTTTGGTAAGCAATTTTGCAAATAATCGTGCAACACTGGCAGTTTTAACTATTCTGGTTTATATTGCTCTGCTGATGGCAGCGTCCAAAATTTATAGTCGTCTTGATGAACCACAGATGATTGCCTTAACCCAAATTACGGCGGAGGGGGTATTGCAGACTTCGGTGCCAGAGATGAATCCTCTGTATGTGGATGGTGCTAAGAGAGCAGTATTTGAATTTCTTCTGGATTTCCTTCCCACCGGACAGGGAATCTTACTCTCCGATGCAGCAATTACCCACCCGGTGCGCCAAATACTTAGCTCTATTGGAATTACATTGGTGACCCTCTGGGGAGGTACTCAGCTTTTTAAGAAGAAAGATTTAAAGTAGGTGAAATCATGGAACATCTGTTATGGGCCGTTATCGGCATACTTGTGGTGATAATTATATATCAGGCAGGACGAATCTATTTGCTGCAGAAAAGCGCCCGGGAGATTACAGAGGCCTTTGCTGACCGGCTCGTAACAGATACCAATACGCTCATCGATATCTCCAGCCGGGATAAGTATATGCGCCGGCTGGCAGGGGAAATCAATAACCAGCTAAGGCTTCTGCGAAAGCAGCGTCATAAATACTTAAATGGGGACAGGGAATTAAAGGAGGCTGTGACCAATATTTCACATGACCTTCGGACCCCTCTGACTGCTATCTGTGGGTATATGGACCTTTTGAAGAAGGAAGAGAAATCTGAGGTAGTGAGCCGCTATCTGGCGCTGATTGAGAACCGCACAGAGAATCTAAAAGCTCTTACGGAGGAGCTATTTCGGTATTCGGTGATATTGTCCACCCAGAAGGATTTGGCCCTGGAGAAGGTGCATGTAAATGGTGTTTTGGAGGAGAGCATAGCGGCCTTTTACGGAGCGCTTTCCCAGCGGGGAATTGTGCCTAAGATAGATATTATAGAAAGGCGTATCGAGAGAGCGCTAAATAAAGAAGCGCTGTCCAGAGTGTTTAGCAACATTCTGAACAACGCCATTAAATACAGTGATGGAGATTTGGAAATCTCCTTAAGGGATAACGGTGAAATCTGCTTTATCAATACTGCCACCGGACTAAACGAGGTGCAGGTGGGAAAGCTGTTTGACCGCTTTTTTACCGTGGAGGCAGCCCGAAATTCCGGAGGGCTTGGCCTTTCCATTGCAAAGTCCCTGGTAGAGCATATGGGCGGCCAAATCAGTGCTTCCTATGAGGAGCAAAGATTATGTATTATTATCAGATTTTAAGGGAATATGGACAAGACCTTGACTTTAAAGGTACAATATGGTAACATCTAAAAGAAAATTTTTATGTGGAGGTTGCTATCATGGAACATATTAAGACCATCGAAACTCGCAATCTGTGTGACAGTGCGAAGAATGGCGGATGCGGTGAGTGTCAGACTTCTTGCCAGTCAGCTTGCAAGACTAGCTGTGGTATCGCAAATCAGCAGTGTGAGAGCACAAAGGAGAGCAAGTAATTGCAAATTCTGAAACGCCGCCTGATAAGGCGGCTGTTTTTGTGTAAGGAGAAGAAAAATGATACATCAATATAAATTAGGCGGCTACAATATCGTTCTGGACGTTTGCTCCGGTTCTGTACATGT
>JAFTXD010000096.1 GCA_017461775.1 Lachnospiraceae bacterium | reverse complement strand
GTATACTTTTCCAGTACTGCAAAACGTTCAGCCGTTCTGGAGCCAAAATTTCCGGTAGGATGAGCGCCTTCCACACAGCCACCGTTCAAGGAGCCTTCAAAGGGACCGTCCGAAGTAATCAGCGGCACTTCCACGCCAAGCTCCAGCATCATATCCCGCATAGTTTCCATATACTTATGGTCGTCCCCATAATAGCCATATTCATTTTCCACCTGCATCATAATCACCGGACCACCCTGGGTAATCTGCAAAGGTGTAATCAAAGGAAAGAGTACCTCATAATACTCCCGCACATGCTTAAGGTACGGCTCGTAGCAGGCTCTCAGGCGCATACCGTCCTCCTTCAAGAGCCAGCCCGGCAATCCGCCAAATTCCCACTCTGCGCAGATGTAGGGCGAAGGACGAAGAATCACATACAAGCCCAAGTCCTGCGCCAGCTTCACAAATTTCACCACGTCCAGTCTGCCCTCAAAGCAAAACTGTCCCTTTTTCGCCTCATGGGCATTCCAGGGGATGTAGGTCTCCACCGTATTACAGCCCATGGCCTTTAATTTCTCCAGTCTATCCTTCCAATACTCCGGCACGGTACGGAAATAATGAATACTGCCTGAAATCACCTGAAAAGGCTTCCCGTCCAGATAAAAGTTGTCCTTAATTTCAAAAATTCCCATTGTAACCTCCAAAATGAGCAGGCCCCAAAGGACCTGCTCACCTCATATTTATAAAAACTAATTTTTACTCATTCTCACAGTAAGTGCCTTTACCCCATATAATATTGCAAACAACAGGATTATGGACACAACCAGTACCACAACTGCGTTCTGCACAAATCCGCTAAGCACATAACCGATAAAGGAAACCACTGCAACCAGAATCGCATAAGGAAGCTGTGTGGATACATGATTCATATGGTCACACTGCGCTCCCGCAGATGCCATAATGGTAGTATCGGAAATCGGTGAACAATGGTCTCCACAAACTGCACCCGCAAGACATGCTGCGATGGTGATGATTAAAAATTCTTCATTTAATCCGATTCCTACTACGATAGGAAGCAGGATACCAAAGGTTCCCCAGGAAGTACCTGTAGAGAATGCCAGGAAAATAGATACCACAAATACAATTGCAGGAAGGAACGCTGCCAGATTGGATGCACTTCCCATGAAAATACCACTTACATACTCCGGTGCACCAAGTGCCTTGGTGAGACCTGCAAGAGTCCATGCAAAAGCCAGAATCAAAATGGGGCCAACCATGGCACTAAAGCCCTCGGGAAGCGCCTCCATACATTCCTTGAAGCTTAAGGTTCTGCGAAGCATATAATAAACAATAATCAGAAGTAGCGCTGCTACAGAGCCCATGGATAAGCCAAGGGATGCGTCGCAGTTTGCAAATGCATTGATAAAGCTCTCACCGGCAAAGAATCCACCGGTATAAATCATACCGATAACACAGCAGACAATCAAAATCGCCACGGGAAGGAATAAATCCATTACCTTACCGTTCTTTCCCTTTGCCACCAGTGCTGTATTTTCCTCCACCTTCTTACCGGAAGTAAAGATATCACCCTTCTTTGCATTGTCCTCATGCTTTTTCATAGGACCAAAATCAATATCAAAGCAGGTAATAAGCAGCATCATGGCAATGGTCAGCAAGGAATATAAATTGTAAGGAATAGCTCTCACAAAAAGCTCTAATCCATCATACCCCTCAACCACACCGGCAACTGCCGCTGCCCAGGATGAAATAGGTGCAATCATACAAATTGGTGCTGCGGTAGCATCGATAAGATAGGACAGCTTCGCACGGGACACATTGTGCTTGTCCGTAACCGGTCGCATTACGCTACCCACGGTAAGACAGTTAAAATAATCATCTACGAAAATCAGACATCCCAAACCAACCGTGGCAAGCAAAGCACCCCTACGGGTCTTAATCTTCTCCTGCGCCCATTTACCATAAGCTGCAGAGCCGCCGGCACGGTTCATCATAACCACGATAGTTCCCAGGATGACAAGGAAGATAATAATGCCCACATTCCAGCCATCTGCCAAAGAAGCAATAAATCCTTCCTCAAATAACGTGGTATACGCTGTTACCACATTAAAATTACAATAAAACAAAGCCGCTGTAACAATTCCCACAAAAAGCGAACTATATACCTCTTTGGTAATCAGTGCCAGAATAATTGCTACAAGTGGTGGTACCAAAGACCATACTGTTGCATACATACAACTTCCTCCTAAGTAGTTTTTTGGATTAACACTTTACCATTATAAAGTATTAACCCCCTTCTTTACAAGAGGAAAAATGATACAAGCCAAAACTCCTCCAATAAGTGCTGTAATCAGCTGTGTCAGGGAGAAGGTAAGCTTTGCTGCTGCCAGTGCTTTCTCCGGCAGATTGGTACCCGGACCAAAGGTGGGTATGATAATCAGGGAAATCAAAAGCCCCATAACCGCAGCCTTTACCACAGATGCAAGCACCATCTTGACCGAAAGGGGCATCTTCTTTAATAAGCCCACTACCAGCACCAGTACTTCATTTCCAATCATTACCGCAGGTATCACCAGGGGCATGGCTGCCATAATGGGAGAACCGGTAATCAGAAAGGCTGTAACAGGTGTAACAATGGCAATAATGCTCGCACATCCTACGCCTACAAAAAGTACCGCCATAATCAGAATCAGGTTAATAATGGAGCCGGTCACGTATACCGACATATTCTTAAAAAACTGGCTTGCAATGGCAAGAGCCAACAGCACTGCCGTCAGTGCGATTTTCTTTGTTGTAATTTTCATAACTGTTTTCATCCTTTCGTTCCCCGCAAACTTTGGCCCGCAGGGACAAATTTGCCATGTGAAAAATCTTGCATTTATGGATTTTTCACATTCTACTCCTCCGTAATGAATTTCAGGTATGAGCTGAAGTTTGTCTCCGTGGCAGTTTTCAAATTGGAGGATGCCTTTGCCTTTTCCAGCTCCATGGATGATTTCTTTACATCACTGAGTACACCCGCGCCCCCTACGCAGCCCCCGGGACAGGCCATGCCCTCTAACAGGTAGCCGTTGTATTTTCCCGCCTTTGCAAGCATCATCATCTTCTTACACTCTGCAAGACCTTCTGCGCTGACAACCTTCACCTCGCGCTCCGGATCCATCTGCTTAATTACATTGGTAACTGCCTTCGCTACGCCACCGCTTACCGCAAATCCCTTCGCATCTGCACTGGAAGCCTGCAATTTACCACCGGATTCCACCTCATCAAACTTAATACCCTTAGCATCAAAGATACCCGACATTTCCTCAAAGGTCAATACAAAATCTACGTCACTCCGCACCGTTCTTCTGGATGCCTCTAGCTTCTTTGCCGCACAGGGTCCGATAAATACCACCTTGGCATCCGGGTGCTGCTCCTTAATCATTCGGGCAGTCAAAACCATGGGCGTCAAAGTCATGGAAATACAATGTGCATACTCCGGGAACTGGGTCTTAGCCATAACGGACCAGGCCGGACAACAGGAGGTACCCATAAACGGTAAATTCTCCGGAACCTCCTTTAAAAAGTCCTCCGCCTCCTGGATAGCGCAAAGATCCGCACCAATAGCAACCTCTACCATATCCTCAAAGCCAACTGCCTTCAACGCACCACGCAGATGCTCCTCATCTCCCTTGGTACCGAACTGGCTGATAAAGGAAGGAGCCACCGCCGCATAAATGGGCACATCACTCTTTAATGCCAGACAGGTCTGGAAAATCTGGCTCTTGTCCACGATAGCAGAGAAGGGACAGCTTACCAGGCACATACCACAGGATACACACTGATCATAATCAATATCTGCACGTCCGAATTCATCGGATTTAATCGCATTCATACCGCAAGCTTTGGCACAGGGTCTCTCCTGTCTCACAATAGCACTGTAAGGACAGGCATTCACACATTTGCCACAATTGATGCACTTCTCCTCATCAATCACGGACTTCCCGTTCACCATGCTGATAGCACCTCGTGGGCACACCTCACGGCAGGGATGCTCAATACAGCCCTGGCAGGCATTGGTCACAAAGGTTCTTTTCTCCGGGCAGGCATGACAGGCAAACTTGATAATATTAATCAGTGGCGGATTATAATACTTCTCCTCAATGGCACTCTGGTCAATGCCATCCGAAAGCATGGAATGCTCCGTAATGCTGCGAATAGGCAGTCCAATGGTAGCACGCAGACGCTCACCAATAATCGCTCTCTCCAAGAAAATGTTGTCATAATTTTTACCCACTTCACCGGGCACCAGTTTATAAGGAAGCTCGTCAATTCTGGAGAAGTCTCCTCCTTCAAAAGCCATACGAGCCACTTCTTTAAATACATCGTGTCTTACTTTTGTCTTATTTGAATAAATCCCTCTCATACATTTTCCTCCAAAGTATGTTTGTTAAAAATATATCATTCTTTAGAGCATATTGCAACATATTTTGCTAAATTACGTACATATTGTAAAAAGTATGGTAGGGGCAGGAATGGGGAGCGCACCGGGATAGGGCAGGAGAATTTTTCAGATTCCAATATTTAAGAATTTCTAAGCTTACTGCATATGTGTTAGAAATAGCAACGCGTCGGATGCAATGCGCGTCCATTCGCAGTGCATCCTAATTCGAGCATCCATGCTCGAATTCCGCTGTGTATAGAGCAGTAAGCTAAGAAATTCTAAAATATTTCCATATTCAAAATTCCCCTGCCCTATTCCGGTGCGCTCCCCATTCCTGCCCCTACCATACTTTCTTCCACTATATAAGGAAGAGGCGGGCATTATACCCACCTCTTCCTCATCTTAATCTTCTTTCTTTTTACGCTGCACGGAAACTCCGAACGCTGCAACAACACATACTAAACCGATGGTTCCAATTACAAGCCATGGTACCATACTACCCATATCACCCATCTTCGGTGACACTACGCTTATAATTGTATCAATCACAGTATTTCCTGTATTGCCTGTACTGCTTGCGGGCGGATTTACCGGAGCAGGCTGCTGAATATCAGCAACTGCAATCAATGCAAACTCACTGAAGCTGGTCACTACTGCACTTGCACTCTTTCCATCTGTACTAAGAGTTACATCCAAAAGCTCCGTCTTCTCACCGAAATGTACCAGCTTAAGTACTTTGCCGGTCATTCCTTCCGTAATTCCAAAGGTTACACGAACCGGAGCTGCCAGCTCTGCCTCTGTACGAGCATCATCAAGCAGGGTCATATCAAATACTTCTGCTCCTGCAAGCTGTGCATCGGTTACATTGAGAGTCTTTGCTGCTGTCTTCTGCTCATCCTCCAGTGTTGCTGACTTCACATACAATCTACCACCTGCTGGTGCAGAAAGAAGTGCATTCTCTACCTTCTGCATCGGGAAATCGCAATCCTGATGATTTTCAGGAATTACCTTCGCCTCAGGATTCAGCTCTGTAATCTGCTTCTCTACATCAGCCAGTTCTTTCATTACATCTTCTGAAACGGTAGTTGCCTCTGCCCAGACATCACAAATTGTTTCAATATATTCCTCAACAATATCTGCAATCTTTTCTACAAGCTCTTCTACATTTTCTACGTTTGCAAGCTCCTCTAAAGCATCCATTGTCTTGCTGGTCTCTGCCTTCACATCATCGACAGAAGGAGTTGCTGTAGGCGCCTCGGTAGGTGCTACAGTAGGTGCAGGGGACTCGGTAGGCGCTGCGGTAGGTGCAGGGGACTCGGTAGGCGCCGCAGTAGGTGCAGGGGACTGCGTCGGTGCTGCAGTAGGTGTAGGATCCGCTTCACCTTCTCCTGCAAGGGCTTCTGCCTTCTCTGCAATCGCTGCAAACATGGTCTGGCCGATGCCTTCCCAATAAGAAGCTCTATCCGCATAATCACTGTTAATATCATATGCAGTAAGTACACTGCTTCCATTTACGCTAAATACGGTAGTTCCGTCGGTAGTTTCGCCCAGAATCTGTGCAGGAGTCTTCACTGCGTAGGAAATATTTAATTCCATATTCTGGATTGCAGAAGCAATTGCTGCTGCCTCAATCAAACCACCCAACTTATTGTTATGAGTCTTATCACCGGTATGCATAATCTGTGCGCCATAAGTACTGCTGCCGCATGCAGTATATGCATCCTCAAAAAGCTCCTTGGTTAATTCAAAACCATCCACAAGCAGAATATTCTGCTCTTCTGCCAGCTGTTTTACTGCTGTTACGTAAGCATTGTTCGAGGTTACCTGTGTACCGGTGGTTGCATCGGTAGAATCATGATGCGCCTTAATGGTTCCGTCAGAATTGTAGTACATTCTGGATACCGGAGTTACCAGTACAGGAGTAGCTCCCGCTTCTCTTGCCACCTCAACATACTGCATCAGATACCACTTATAGGTACCGCCACAGTCATAAGTATAACAGGTATCACCATAGCCAGCATTTGCAAGCTCTGCAGGTGTTGCCACCTTGGTACCTGCGGTGGTTGGATATACACCATTTGCATCCGGCTCACCAAGAGGTACATATCTGTCTGCCAGATATCCGGAACCGTTTGCACAGTCATTGTGACCGAACTGGATGAAGAGATAATCTCCCTCACCAATCTTCTCAGCCACTAAGTCCAGAGAACCTTCATTGATGAAGTTTCTTGCACTTCTACCGCCGTTTGCATAGTTTACAACCGTTACCTTTTCGTCGTTGAAGTAGCTCTGGAAGAATTCACCCCATGCGCCTTCGTTTCTTGCCTTTCCGCCGGACCAGATGCCTGCTGCGGAATAATCCTTCACGGTAGAATCACCTACAAGGAAAATGTTTACGCCATCGCCTAAGATAACATCAGAGCCTGATGCATCCGGATTCTCATAACCGTCTCTTACCACTTCTTCTACGGTGTAGGAAGCTGCGGTGCCACTTACACCACTTACGGTTACAGGAGTTACCACTACCTTAATCTGATATCCGATATCCTCAGAAGCGATTACATAGGTCTTGTCAATGCTTGCATAAGAGGTCTTTACTAATACGTCCGTTGCGCCCTCTTTTACACGATACCATTCAATCTTAGAAGCATCGTTTGCATCATTTGCATCACCTAAGGAATATCCTACGGTCAGGGTATGTCCCGGATAAGGTGTGTTGATGTCACCATTATCGGTTACGAAAGGTGCTACTTCAAATGCAACACTTGTAGCTTCTTCTACATAGTAGTAAGGTATCCAGTCGCCAAAGTAGTATTCTCTGGTCCATGCTGCCGCGGTAGCTTCGTCCGCAACCTTACCTCTACGGGAAGAGGTATCCACTGCATTACCATTCATATCGGTGGTGTTATACTCGTAGAAGTTTGCATTCTCCGGTGTTGCACCACTCATATCATGCCAGCCCTTTGCAGTAATCAGGTCTGCGCTTTCTAACTTGGTATTTACGAACATTACCTTCGCGTCCGGTCCCCAAGGTCTTCCGAGATAGCCCGGAGTTACGGTTAACTCATCATTTGCGGTCACTACACAGTTTCTGAATAAGTATCCGCTTACACCTGATGAAGGCTTTGCTGCGGTAATATATCCGCCGGTGCTTCCTGCACTGTAGCCCTTGAAGCTGAGTTCACATGCATCAAAGATTGCATTACCATCACCATAGATATAGTCTGTCTGACCTTCGATAAAGCAGTTCTTGAAGTATACATCGTAACCTGCATTACCGGTAAGTAAGGTATCCTGGCTACTTAAGAAAGAACAGTCCATAAACTCAACCTTGTCCGCCTTAATAACCACTGCTGCCGCACGCTCGGTAGCTGCCTTACTCTGTACGTCTGCGCCGTACTTTCTCTCAAAGCTGATTGCTTCTGAACCGGAAGGCTCTGCGCCGTCCAAAAGCTCTTCGTCCGTAATATAACGGTTGAAGGAATTTTCAAAGGTAATGCCCTCTGCACGGAATGCCGTTGCTGCAGGCTTGATATATACTGCACAGCCCCAGTCATTTGGCTTACCCTTTGCATACTGATCGTATGCGTTTTCAGGATTATAATATCCGGTGGAATCAATACTGTAGTACTGATATCCGATACCATAATACCAGGTTAATAATACTTCTTCGTCCGTATCGTTTACAAAGCTGATATAAGGTGTATTCACTACAATCTGCTCTCTGTAGGTACCAGGAGCAATATGTACGGTAATACGCTCTTCTTCCTTAGAAGGCTTCATCGCTGCACAAGCTGCTACTGCCTCGCTTACGGTGTCATAATTGTTTGCCTTATCAGGATATCCTACGTATACGTCCGCTACCCAATCAAGTGCGGGAGCTGCTGCGGTGGACTTAAACATAATATCCTTGCTTACTGCTGCACCTGCAACTACCACATGGGTGATTGTGCTATAACCATCAATGGTAGCCTTTGCCTGATAAGAACCATCTCTTAAGCTGATGGAGTATCCTTCTGCGGTTACGTCCGCTGTGTAGGTATAGCCATCTTCCACATTTTCAAAGCTGAGTGCGGTTAAGGATGCCCCCTCTGCAAGTCCGATAAATCCACCGTCTACCTTGTACATAGGCTTTAATCCAACCTGAATATCTGCACTGTAATTTGCATTCTTGTTGATTACAAGCTCACTCTTTACCTCATAGTCATTTACACCTGCAATCTGAATGGTGTAATCAGAATCCGGCTCCAGCATTGCGGTGAAGCTTAAGGACTCATCAATGGTTAAATCCACACTGAGCAGAGTAGAGTCTGCGGGTGGAACCATGGTTACCGAAAGCTTGGAAACATCATAACCATCTGCAAAGCCGGTAATCTTACCGGAGAAGGTATAAGTTTCCTTGGGCTCGATTACAAGATTAACGCCGGTCTTACCGGTTAAGCCCTCTGTATCGGTGGTGGTAACCACTCTACTGTCTGCGGTAAATCCATAACCAACCGCATCCATAAGTACTGCGGTATAGCTGTAGCCAGGAGCCAGGGTTGCGGTAAAGGTATCACCATCCAGCACTGCCATGGTTTCCTGCTTGGTAGTATCGTTAATAAACTTTACAGAATGTGCGGTTCCGATGTACTTGTTGTCACCCTCAGCCACACTGATAGTACCGCTTACTGCTACGCCCGGTACTCTCACTACCCTGTGATATAATGCTTTTCCGGCAGCATTTTCCCAAATCTTATAGGTGCCGGTATATTCTGCTACAAATTCAAATCTTTCAAATTCTGCCGCCTTAATATCTACGGTTTCCTTCTGCGCACTTGCCGTTCCCTGTCCTTCAAAGATGAACTGGGTATCGGAACCACCATGGATACCGCCGTAGAATACAATCTTATCCCCAGCCTGTACATTGGCGATGGTCAGATATCTTCTGCTTGCACCACCGGTACCGTTGGTGTAGTAGCAGCCTGCAGAGGTATAACCATCTGCATACTCTTTGGTTGCATAACCATAAGTTCCGTAGGTAACATCCTTTAATGCCTCTACTGTAGTATAAATTCTGTCACTTCCCTTGTTTGCTACAACGGTCAAGTCTCCGAATACTACATTACCCGGATAGGTCTTATTGATACCTGCAGCAATAATTGCCTCAGGAGTAACATTATTGGTGTAAGTCTTAGTATCGCTTTCTAAAACACCACCTAAATCCCAAACATCGATATTTCTATTTCCTACCTCCTTCATGTATTCCACCATAAGCTCATGGATGTATACATTACTTCCAAAGGTAAGAGTCACAGTACCGGCTTCCACGCCCATAACGGTAAATACCATACCGTCTGCGCCACTCTCATCCCAAGTAGAAGTGGTTACTTCACCGGAAGAAGCTGTCATAGTTGCTCCGGTACCTGCACCATAGCGGCAAGTAGTTACTACAAGGTTTGCCTTATCTGTTAAGGTAAGAGTAATGGTTGAACCCTCTGCCTTGGTCTGGATACCATGGGAGTTTCCTAATGCCATGTCAGTTAAAGCAACTCCGTCCCACTTAGCATCTGCTGCTGCGCTGCCAAATGCGATGGTGCCAGCCTTAGCCTCTGAATAAGGAACTACAGCAATGGAACCAAGATAATCATTTGCGGTAAATGCAATAGTAACCTTATTATCCTCACCGGTGCAAAAGAAGGTCTGTGAAGCCTCCGTTGCTGCCTCGCCGTCTACGGAGAAGGAACCTGCACTATAAGAGGTTACGGTCACCTTACTGGAGCCCTCTACAGGAACAGTAATTACAGTGCCGGCATTTGCCTGTGCCCAATCAGTTCTGTTATATGCATCAAATTTTGCACCGGATGCGGTTGCATCGATGGTTAATCCTTCAAAGCTCTCCGCCTTACCCTGTACCAGGATACCGTTCTCGGTTCCCATGATGGCAGAACCACTGCGGAAATTCCACTCATATCTGTATGGTTCAAATACAGCCTTTACCTCTACGTTGCCTGTAGACATGGTAAAGCTGTTATCTGTGACGGTCACGCCGCCACTCACTACCTGCCACTCCTTGAAGTAGTACCCTGCGTCAGCCTTTGCAGTAAGAGATACCTTGGTACCTTCTGTTGCTACAGACGCATCTGCTGCTGCACTACCACCTTCGGTAGCAGCTACAGTGATGCTGTTACCACCAACGATGGGTTCCACATACTCTACAGCTACGCTGTGAATATACATATTTGACGCAAAGGTAAGGGTGAGCTCACCCGGCTCTGCGTATGCTACGGTATAAACAGGTGCATTTGCTCCGCTCTCATCTACTTCCGCTGTAGAAACAGTTCCGGAAGAAGCTGTCATAGTACCGGAAAGACCTGCACCATATCTACAAGTGGTAACTACCACATTGGCATAATCAGATAAGGTAAGGGTCAGGGTTGCATCTGCCGCCTTGGTCTGGAGACCATGCCCGGTTCCGGAATCCACGATACTTGCTCCTGAGAAGCCCTTAGCGTCTGCAAGATTGGAAGTTTTAAAATCTACGGTACCTTCCTGTACCATAGCATAAGGTACTACCTCGATAGCACCAAGATAATCATTTGCGGTATAGGTAAGGGTTACCTTATTGTCAGTACCTGTGCAGATAAAGGTCTGGGTCTTCTCTGTAGCTGCCTGACCATCTACAGTAAACACACCTGCGCCATAGGAGGTAACGGTTACCTTACTTGCGCCCTCTACCGGAATGGTAATGACGGTGCCATTATTTACCTGCGCCCAATCGCTTCTGTTATAAGAGTCAAACTTCGCACCGGATGCGGTTGCATCAATGGTAAGTCCTGCAACGGTCTGGGTTGCGCCCTGCACTAAAGCTCCCGTTTCGGTACCCATAATTGCGGAGCCGCTGCGGAAATTCCATGAGGTAGGATATGCTTCAAATACTGCCTTCACTTCTACGTTCCCGGCTGGCATTATAAAGCTGTTGTCAGTGATGGTCACATCACCACTTACCACTTGCCACTCCTTCAGATAGTAGCCCGCATTAGGAGTTGCGGTAAGATTTACGGTAGTACCTGCCACTGCGGAAGAAGTATTTGCCTTGGCGCTGCCGTTTTCCTCTGCACTCACCGCTACGCTGTATTCCTGCTTTACGGTACTTGCGATGGTCACGCCATCCACAATAAGTTCAATATTGCTGAAGGTAATGTTTGCATTTCTTGCTACAAACATACCAATGTATACATACTCAGAATCCACACTGGTAAGTGCGAAATCGTAGCCTGCACTCTGGGGAGTCTCATCACCAAAGGTACAGGTATAACCATCAGAATTGCTTACAATGCTTAAATTGTAGCTGTTGCCCGCTGCAAGAGTGCCGGAAAGAGCTGCCTTACCGCCAAGCTTTCCATCCTTACGATAGAAGCAATTGCAACCGGTACCCAAAGTACCTGCCGCCACATAATCGGAAGCAATGGTCTGATCATATAAATCGATGTACATATCATCACGGGCCATCAAACCAAATGCCACCTGTGAGTTTGCATCAAAGGAATTCACGGTAGCCTTTGCAGATAAGCTGAAGCTACTGGTCACAGGCACCTTGTAGTAGTACATGATTAATCCGTCTCCGGTACTTGCAATCTTACCCTTATTATTCATAGCCACCATATGCATATCGCCGTTAGCATCTGTCTCAAAGGTATAATTGGAGGCACTTGGATTTCCTCCCAGATTACCGAAAGCAGTACCCTTAAATGCAACGTCACCAATGGTATAATCTGCCCATAAGGTACTCTGTGCTAAATTGTTATCATAGTCCTTTTCCACGAAGTCCGGATTAGATACCAAATCGGTTGCCTTTGCAGGCTCGCCTGCTGCTAAAGTGATAGCAGACGCCAGATTGGTTGAGGTAGAAGCTGCGGCATTTGCAAATAACCATGCCACCTTCTTTGCACCATAGATATTCAGGTGGGTGTTGTCCACGCTGCCTGCATCATTCTTGGTCCATGCGTGAAGATATAAAGTCTCTTCTGCGCCTAAGGAATCATAGAGATTCTTAGTAAGTGTAGTTAAATCAACTACCGGCACACTTACTGCACTACCCAGATCACGGATGACCTGTGCGTAGTCACCATCGTTTGCCACATGGAGCTGGTTGTTGCTCCAGGAACCGGTGGTAGCAGTTCTTCTTACAATAGGGGTACAGAGAATAACCTCTGCGCCTGCGTCCTGAGCCATCTTGATATAATTATCATAAAGGCTCTTAGCAAAGGATCCCTCGGTGGTATAGTCACCTAAAGGGGAGGTGTATCTTGCTGAATCGTCGGCCTTTTCGTCATTATGACCAAAGCCAACCACCAAGGTATCCCCTGCCTTTATGCCACCAGTCAAAGTTGAATAGTTTGCATGTGTTGTAAAGCTCTTAGAGCTTGTTCCTGACACTGCCAGATTCTGTACAGTGTAGGTATCATTCAGATAGTTACCTAACTGAGTTCCGTAGCCGTATCTCGGATAATAATATGCGTCCGAAAAAGCGCTGACGGTAGAGTCGCCCACAACCCAAAGGGTATGCTCGCCTGCCGCCTGCACATTCACGGTGCTCACGTCAGAAAACATACCGGTAAATACCGTAAGAACGGCACATACCATTGCAATGACTCTTTTGAAAAGTTGTCTTGTCTTGCGTTTCATTGTAATCCTCCCATTTGTTTTAACGATAATTCGCCACTGTTTTTAGTGTAAAGTATGACACCGTGTCACAGTCAACAAAGGGGGAGACTACAGATTAAACGAAAAAAAATTGGTTGTATTGTCCAAAACATACAACCAATTCCACCTGTCAATCATACTTTTTTACTATAGGCATCCCTAATACCACATATTGCATCTCTTTTCCATCCTCTTTGGAGAAGCCAATCTTCACACCTACCGCATCTCCATCCAAAATATATCCCTTTTCATCCATATACTCCAGAAAATCATCGAACAGAATTTTTTGGATTATCTCCTTCTCTTCATGTTTTTCATCATTAAAATCAATGGGGAGTCTTACAATCCTAAGAACACTCTCCTGCTCTGGGTAGCACTCAATATCCTTATCCTCCACATCGATATTCTTCTTCTGGGCCAGCTTACTCCGGATTCCAATGGCCTCCTCGTAGCGGATATTTCGTTTCAGAATATCTTCTTTACGAATAATATATATGTATTCGATTTCCGGAAAATCATAGATAAAACGGTGCAGTACCTTCTGCTTGCCGGGGCTGCTCACAATCTGATTTCCACTTTTATAGGATACATAGTGCATTGCTACGCTGTTTCTTTCGATGAAATCCTTTCCATATTCTGTGATGCCTTTCATCATGTTCACATCATCCTTCACCATATGGCGCAGGGACTGCAATCGGGCAATCTCCAAATCCAGCTCATCCATTTTTTTCTGATAAATCTCGCAGGTCTGGAAAATATCGGCATTCAGCATGGCTGCAATCTCTTCATGACCAAATCCAATTTTCCGGTATTTGCTGATATAGGTGATTTTCTCCACATCCACATCACCAAAATGCCGATACTGATTCTGGTCATTTCTATCCGGGCTCAAATATCCCTTTTCCGCAAATCTTCGAATGGTATTTGCAGATACATCCAACATTTTTGATAAATCACTGGTCTTATACTTCATAACTTCTCTTCCTCACCAAATCCCCTACATTATTTTACCATATTTTGACGAATTTTCCAAGGAAGGTGAGGAAAAATGTGGGCTTGGGCGCCGGGGAGAAGGGATGGGAGCGTGGGGCTTTCCTGTGGTTCAGGGCTACGATATTAAGAGTATCTAAGAGTTCTGATTAAGTTTCTTGACCAGCTGCGGGTCGGAGGCAATGCGCGTCCTTGCGCAGTGCCTCCTCAAGTGGACATCCTTGTCCACTTGCCCCTGGGTAATGAACAGAACTCTAAGATACTCTAAATATCTTCGCATTCACCACAGGAAAGCCCCACGCTCCCACCCCTTCTCCCCGGCGCCCAAACCCACATTTTTCTGCATAGAAAATCTCCCGGATGCAACTGCATCGCGGGAGATTAGATTTACCTGGGTATAAAGCTGTCAAATATAATCATTGAGAAGTTTTTCCTTGCCAGCTCATAGTCTGGCTGGTTTTTCACGGTGTAGCATACGGAGAGACCACCCAGAAAGGCGAAAACTCTACGAGATAGGTTCTTGTAATGCAAATGATTGTAAGCCACAAAATCCGGTCTGGATGCTACGTTGGTGAGAAGATATGCCACCACATAATACTGCAGTTGGCGATACTGTTTATCTTCTTTCCAAAACTCTCCCGAAAGCTGTCCACGCATAATGTCCGGCCGGTTTTTCCGGTACCAGATAAGGGCAAGGGGATGAAAGCTTTCGATACAGTATGGGCCGTTGTAGCTCCTAAGGAGCTTGTCTGCCAGCTCACAGACACGGGTCTGCACCCGGTCCAACTTGTACTCAATAATCAAGGGAACCTTGCCGTCCACCATCTGTAGCGCCTCTTCCAGCGTAGGAATGGTTTCTTGGGAATTTGCCAGATGGAAGCTTTTTAGTTCCTCCAAGGTAAAGTCCCATACGTTCCCTTTTACGCCACACATACGCTCCAGGGTGGCATCATGAAAAATCACCGGTATCTCATCCTTGCTCAGCTGTACATCCCACTCGATGCCATAGCCGGCCTCCACTGCTTTTCGAAAGGCCGCCAGGGAATTCTCCGGCGCATCTGAGGCATTGTCAAAGAGGCCTCTGTGCGCATAGTCCCTGTTATGAAAGGGCCCCTTGTCCACCACTCCAAAGGTGCGGGGTGCTACTAAAAGCAGATACACCACCACCAATATTAAAATAACATTCAGCAAAATATTCATTTCGCTCCTTAGTCCTCCACGTCAAAGCTCTCCAACACACTGCCCTTTTTCTGTGGCTTTACATCACCGTGCTTTACCATACTCATGGTACAGAAAGAAGCGATACTAAAGATTACCGCATAAGGGAACAGGGTTCTGTAAGATATATTTTCTAACAAAAATCCTGATAAAATCGGGGTAATTACCTGTGCTGCCATGGAAAAGGTATAGTAATATCCGGTATATTTTCCCACATCTCCTGCGGCACTGATTTCCACTACCATGGGCAGGGAATTTACATTGATTGCCGCCCAGGCAAAACCGATAATGGCAAAGAATACCACCATAATGGAGTGATAGCTGTTAAACAGACCTGCTGCCAGATAACAGGTGGTAATCAGGATAATTCCCAGCAAAATAGTCTTCTTTCTGCCGATTTTGCCGGAGATTGCTCCAATGGGAATATAGCTGATAATAGCCGCTACCGTAGCCATCATCAGACAATTGGCGTAACCGCCGTTTTCCAGTCCCCATACATGGGTGGCATATCTGGAGAAGGCGGTGGTCACTGCATTATATGCGGTAAACCAAAGGGCTACAGAGCAAAGAATGAATATAAGACTTCTCTTAACCTCCTTGGGAAGCTGAGCCGTTGATTGGGGCTCGTCCTTCCGGGATTCATCCTCCAAAGGCATTGCCTCACGCAATGTTTTTTCCTTGATGGTCACAAATAAAACTACGATGCTGATTACCATAATCACACAGACTGCCGTAAACAGCGGTCTGTAGTCCGGGGTGTCCCCTTTGCCCACCAAAAGCTTAATCATCACCAATGTCAGCATACCACCTACGGCCCCCATCAGGTTAATGATGGCATTTCCCTTACTTCTCAAAGCCTTAGGAGTCAAATCCGGCATCAGCGCTACCGCAGGGGAGCGGTAAAGGCCCATGGAAAGTAACAGAAAAAACAGTACAGCCACAAACAAGGGCAGCTTTCTTGCCGCATTGGCATAGCCCAGCACATTCAGTAAAATCACTGCCAGTGTCGTACCACCGATAATAAAGGGCATTCGCTTTCCGATAGGGGTATTCACCTTATCCGAAAGTGTGCCGAAAAAGGGAAGCAAAAACAGGGCCAGCACATTATCCATGGCCATTACGGTACCGGTCAGGGTCTCTCCCAGACCAAAGGTATTTTTCAGTATGAGCGGTACCACGTTGTCATACATCTGCCAGAAGGAACTGATGGAAAGAAATGCAAGACCAATAAGTATGGTTCTCTTGTAGTTTAATTTCATAAATACCCTCCTTAAAATATGGGAAACGCTTATTTACTCTTCTTATCCGGGATAAGGAAGATGAAAATCAGCGAGCTTACTAACAATAAAAACGGATAATAGAGATACGGAATAATCTGGAATGCAGACACTTCATATCCCAGCTCTGCTGCAGCGGAAATTGCTACCAACATCTGCGCACCATAAGGAATAACTCCCTGGAAAATACAGGAGAAGGTATCCAGAATGGATGCTGTCTTTTTCGGTGAAATACCGTACTCCTCCGCCATTTCCTTAGCAATGGGGTTCGCCATAACGATTGCAACGGTATTGTTTGCCGTGGAAATATCCATGGCACCTACAAGGAGTCCCATGCCCAGCTGACCTGCTTTACGACCCTTGAAGCTTCTTTTAATCCACTCCAGAAGTGCTGTAAATCCGCCATTTTCACGAATCAGCGCACAAATAGCGGATACTAAAATTGCTACCATAGTAGTTTCGAACATACCTGCTGCGCCGGTACCCATATTGCCCAGAAGCGCTGTAGCCTCCACCGCACCGGTAAGGAGCATAATCGCAGAACCGGACACAATACCAATTAAAAGCACCACAAATACGTTGATACCAACGATACCACCCACAAGCACCAGAATATAAGGAATAATCTGTACAAGGTTATAATCCTTCACAATTCCCTCTCCCACATCGGCGCCCAGAGAGGTTACCAGAATAAAAATCAGCGTAGCAATAGCTGCTGGAAGTGCAATCCCAAAGTTTGCACGGAACTTGTCCTTCATTTCACAGCCCTGACCATTACATGCTGCAATAGTAGTATCGGATATAAAGGAAAGGTTGTCTCCAAACATGGCACCACCCATTACGGAACCGATACACAGGGGAAGGCTGAAGCCGGAACCTGCAGAAACAGCCACTGCAATCGGTGAAATCAAGGTGATGGTTCCCACGGAGGTACCCATTGCCACAGAAACGAAGCAGCTAACTACAAATAGTACCAGTACGGAAAACTGTGCAGGAATAACAGAGAGTAGGAAATATGCCACACTTTCCGCACTGCTTCTTCCTACCACACCTACGAAAATACCTGCTGCCATGAAAATCAGAATCATGGTTACAATATTCTTATCACCCACACCCCGGGACATAATGTCCAGCTTTTCATCAAAGCTGACCTTACGATTCTGCATGCAGGCTACCAAAAGTGCCACTAAAAAGATTACCACGATGGGGATATTGTAGAATCCCATGGAAATCTTCAGCACATATTCAAAGAGAATTCCAAGCCCCAAATACAACACAATAAACACTCCAATGGGGAGGAGTGCCACAAAATTACCTTTTTTCATTTTTTCCCTCCAAAAAAACATTTGAAAGTATTATACTACAATTGACGGTTAAATGTAAACGGAGAGGTTATGATGACAGCACTAACACACACAAGATTTTCCATTTTAGATACATATCGGGGCTTCGTTCTCATCCATATGATCGCCTTTCACTTTCTATATGATATATTTATGGTTTTCAGCGTGGATACTTCCTGGTATTTCAGGCCGGGAAACCGCATCTGGCAGCAATTTATCTGCTGGTCTTTTATCCTGCTTTCCGGCTGGGTGTGGCCCTATGGAGCTTCCAAAGCATTAAAGCGGGGGCTTTTTATCAATCTCTGCGGACTCATCATCACTGTGGTTACTGCCGTTTTTATGCCCGGTGAGCTTGTCATTTTCGGGGTGCTTAACTTCCTGGGCTGCGCTATCCTGCTTATGCTTCCTTTAGAAAAGCTATTAAGGCATATCCCTGCCTTCTTAGGGTTTGCTGTGTTTTTTGCGCTTTTTCTTCTTTTCTATAACTGTAACGACTGGAACATTGGTGTGGAAAGTATCCTGCTGATTCCCATCGGTTTTCCCACAAAGGGCTTTTACTCCAGTGATTACTTCTCCATTTTACCATGGTTTTTCCTGTATGTAACAGGGTATTATCTGGGAAGAATTTTGGAAAACACAAAGGGATTTCTACGCATCTGTAACGTAAAAATCCCTGTTCTTGACATCATCGGCAGAAAGAGCATCTGGATTTATCTGCTCCATCAGCCCCTATGCTATGGTGTCTGCCTTATATTATTTTAATCTTTTTTCCTATAGAACCTAAAGTAGCCGATTAGTGCAAGGAATGCCACCGCTACGCACATCCATGGAATAAAGTAGCTCATTCCCTTGGAATAGAACATATCATAATATCCCTTCAGATAAATCACTACGATAATCAGCGGAAGCACATAGGTCATATAACCACGCAGGAATCTTGGGAATTTCAGTCCCTCTCCTGCATTTGCTTCCTTCTCGAAATTCTCCCAGCCCCAGCCGTTTTTGCCGGTACAGAAGCTTAAATATACTAAAGAGCCCAGAGGCAACAGATTGTTAGATACCAAAAAGTCCTCCAGATCCATAATATTGGTGCCCGGGCCAAGAGGTTCCATACCGGAAAGCACATTAAAGCCCAGCACACACGGAATGGATAATATAATGATAGCTACAATATTGACAACAACGGATTTCGTTCTGCTCCAGTTCCATAAGTCCATACCAAAGGATACAATATTCTCAAATACTGCAATTACTGTAGACAATGCAGCAAAAGCTAAGAATAAGAAGAACAAGCTTCCCCAAACTCTTCCGCCAGCCATCTGGTTAAAGATATTGGGCAGGGTAATGAAAATCAGTGATGGTCCTGCACCCGGCTCAATGTTAAATGAAAAGCAGGCCGGAATAATAATCAGACCGGACATGGTTGCCACAAAGGTATCCAGTATGGTAATACTGATGGTCTCTCCCGCAAGAGAACGCTTCTTGTCCAGATAGCTGCCGAAAATAGCCATGGAACCGATACCAATACTCAAGGTAAAGAAGGACTGGGACATAGCTCCAAATACCACATTACCGATGCCCTTATCCAGCATCCCCTGAAAATCCGGAATCAGATAGAATTTTACACCCTCTCCTGCGCCCGGAAGCATCAGTGAATTAATTGCCAAAACAATAATCAATGCCAGAAGGCAGATCATCATCACCTTGGTAATCTTCTCCACACCCTTCTGCATACCTAAAGAACAGATACCAAAGGCCAGAAGCACTGCCAGAATCATCCAAAGTAACATGGTCTGTGGTGACCCCGTCATCTGAGCATACTTTGCCTCCACCTCTGCTACGGTGAGTACCTTGTCCGTAAACTCTCCCATAGCTGCACGATAGCAGTAATACATGGTCCAACCCGCTACCGTAGTATAGAACATCATCAGCATGTAGTTACCCAGCATGCCAAAATAACCATATTTATGCCAGTTTGTCCCCTTCTTTTCCAGAACCTTAAAGGAAGTGGCACAGCTTTTCTGACTTGCACGACCTACCGAAAACTCGCAGACCATAATGGGAAAGCCCATAATCGCCAGAAATACCAGATAAATCAGAATAAATGCCGCGCCGCCGTACTGACCGCACATGTAAGGAAATTTCCATACATTGCCCAGACCGATGGCACAGCCTGCGGATACCAGAATAAACCCTAATCTGGAACCAAATTTCTCTCTTTCTTTCATCGCTTAACTCCTTCATTTTATGCTCCGCTTATCATACCATGAAAGGCTTCCATCTGCCAATGCTTTTTAGCGTTAAAACAGTAAAAAATAGGAGCAATTTCCTACAATATATGATATAATTGCAATAATTATATTTTGTGAATTTTTAGGGAGGTTTTCTATGTCACCGCAGATTATTTATCCAACCGAACCACTAAAGCGCGACCCCATGCCCAAGAAAGGGGAGCCTTGGAATCCCCCCACTACCAGTCTCTGGTTTGCTCATGACCCTGCACTGTTCCGTGATCCGGTCAGCGGCGATTATTTTGTATACTGTACGGAGGGTAAGGCCCGCCGTTCCAAAGATATGATTACTTGGGAAAAGCTGGGAAAGGTAGTAGAATGTCCTCCCGAGGCAAAGGAGTGGACAAACAGCGAAGCCATCTGGGCTCCGGATATTGTGAAGGTAGGCGAAGAGTACCGTCTCTACTGTTCCAATTCCTCCTGGGGAGTGCGTCAGTCCTGCATTTTCCTTGCCGTGGCAGATAAGCCGGAGGGTCCTTTTACTTCCCGCGGCATCGTATTCCGCTCTTCCGATAATATTCCGGTAAACGGTATTGATGCGGGACTTATCACTGACCATAATACCGGACAGATGTACATGGTCTACGGCTCCTTCTGGGGGGGCTGCCATATTATTGAGCTTGACCCGACTACAGGACTTGCCTTAAACGGCCCGGATGATTTCGGCAAATGCTTGGCGCGCAGACCGCTCTGGGCAGACGGTGCCATTGAGGGTCCCTACATTGTTTACAATAAAGATACTGATTATTACTATCTCTTTGTATCCTATGCATCCTTAAAGAGTGACTACAATATCCGTGTAGGACGCAGCAAATGCGTTACCGGCCCATACTTAGACCATAACGGTCGGGATATGACGGATTTAAACGATGTGGATAACACACTGGGTTATATGATTTGCTGTGGATATAAATTTGACGATGATGAAACCGGCTGGATGGGTCCGGGACATAACTCCGTGTTACAGGACTTTGATGGCCAGTGGTACTTGTGCAGCCACATCCGCCCTAAGAATTTTAAAGAAGGAGCACCCTCCACCATGCATATCCGCAAAATGCTTTGGACCACCGACGGATGGCCCGTTGCATCTCCCGAAGAGTACGCCGGCGAATATCAGCAGCCGGTTACCACAGAGCAGCTGGTGGGAAAATATGAAAGAATCCGTCTGCAACCCATGGTTCCACAGGGCACACTGACATCTGTGCGAATGTCTTTATTTGATAATGGTCATGGCATGCTTGCGGATTCCATCCGTTTCGACTGGGAACAGATAGATGGCACTACCATCCGCATTACCTATGCTGCTACCACCGAAGAATTAAAGGTAATGCCGGCTTGGGATTACGAGGCATGGAAGCCCACCTTAATCCTTACCGGCACCGATGATAAACATATCTGCATCTGGGGAAAGAAATACTCCGCCACCTAATTCAGCAGGTACACGCCGAAATTCAGGTACGCTGCAAAGGTAAGCCACAAAAGGTATGGTATCAACAGCTTCCCTGCTTTGGGTGAAATATCGCCAAAGGCTCTGATTGTGGCCAATACCAAAAACCACAGGCAAAGCAGCCAGGCAAAGGCAAACAGATACCAGCGGAAATTAAAGAATACAATGGGCCAACAGAAATTAAAGAAAAGCTGCGCGAAATACAAAAATCGCGCAGTTTTTTGGTCTCCGGTTCCTTCCTCATTCACCAAAAAGCTGGCATATCCCATCACCACATACAATATGGTCCACACCACTGAAAACACCCATGGCGGCGGTGTCAGTGCAGGCTTTGTGACCTCCTCCTTGTAATATTCCATTCCCTCCATAGTAAGAAATGCCGCCAGATCACCGACAAGCAGCGGTATGGCGACACATCCAATAAGTCTCTTTGTATCAGTTCTCATCCTGCATACTCCCACAAATTTTCTATTACTAATATAGTATGCAGCATTTTATAAATTATACTAATCTTCAATCAAACGAAGACCTGCCGTATCCGTTACCGGCAGTGAAAATACTACGGACTTGGCCTTGGAATCCAGTCCCGCATTTTCCATAATAGCCTTCATAATATTATTTTTCTGAGCCTTCTGGGTAACGATAAAAATCATTTCTTTCTCTGCCGCAATGGACACGCCCATGAATTTGCTGGCTTCCTGAGTACCGGTTCCCTTCGCATGGATTACCGTACCGCCATAGGCTCCTGCCTCTCTGGCGCAGTCCATAACCAAATCAATATTTCCCTGCTCTGCAATAACTACAATAAGTTCATGTGATGTATCCTTCAATGTAGATTCCTCCTCTTTCTGAAATGGACGATTTTCCGTCAAAAACTGAAGCGCCTTATTCCCACCGATACTACTTAAAGGAACGGTAAATGCAATACCATTTCCCGGTGCGTCAATCTTCAGCTTCTTTTCCAGCTGCTTTTTCAGATTGGCCCAGGAGCTTTCTTCCTGTACGGAAAAGATAATCACCTTCTCCGTATGGTCAAGACCCAGATAATCCAGAACATCGCTGGTAGCCGTACCTACACCATATGCCATAAACATAACATGATTGTCATTTTCTTCATATAAGTCCACATAACGCTTTGCAATCTTACGATCCACAATGGTGGTCATCAAATACAAATGTCCCATATTCACCTCACACTAAAGCTCGATAATTTCCATATCTCCAAAGGTATGCTCCACTGCCACAGGAGTTGCAACCTTCTGAAGCTTCTTCTCCTTAATGGTAAATACCATACCCATAATCTGAATCGCAATCAGCGGAGTCATAGCTACCATGGCTACGATACCAAAAGCATCAGTTATAATATTACCTCCCACAGCCTGGCACGCACCCATAGCAAAGGGAAGTAAAAAGGTGGCAGTCATCGGACCGGATGCTACTCCACCGGAGTCAAATGCGATAGCTGTAAAAATCTTCGGTACAAAGAATGTCAATACCAGTGCAATCAAATAACCCGGAACCAAAAACCACATAATAGAAATGCCAGTTAATACACGAATCATAGCCAGTCCCACGGAAGAAGCCACACCCAAAGAAAGGGCTGTCCCCATAGCCTTGGCACTAATAGCACCTGCAGTCAAATCCTCTACCTGCTTTGTCAACACAAATACTGCAGGCTCCGCCTGTACAATAAAGTAACCGATAATCATACCAATAGGCACGATAATCCAGGAATAAGAAAGTCCTGCAATCGTCTGTCCCAGATAATTTCCGGCAGGCATAAAGCCTATATTTACGCCGGTCAAAAAGAGCACCAGACCGATATATGTATACACAATTCCCACACCGATACGAACCAGGGCTTTCTTATTGATATCCCTGGAAATCAACTGGAACAATCCGAAGAAAAATACAATGGGCAAAAGCGCCACTGCCATTTCTTCGATATATGTAGGAAATCCCTCTGCGAAAAGTCCCCAAAGCTGCACAGTATCTGCAATATCAGGAATTGCCTCTGATACAGCTTCTGCCTGGCCCGGCTTAAAAATCATACCCAGAATCAGCACTGCCAGAATAGGACCGATGGAGCAAAGGGCAACCAGACCGAAGGAATCGTCCGCCGCATGCTTATCGCTTCGGATTGCTGCAATACCGATACCAAAAGCCATGATAAAGGGTACCGTCATAGGGCCGGTTGTTACACCGCCGGAATCAAAGGCAATCGCCAAGAAATCCTTGGGCACAAAAATCGCCAATATAAAGATAATGGCGTAGAAGACAACCAAAAGCCTTGCCAGAGAGATTCCAATCAGCATACGAAGAAGAGCAATCACGAGGAATACCCCCACGCCTGCAGCAACGGCAAGAATCAGTGCCAAATTAGGTACGGAGGGTACCTGCTGTGCAAGCACCTGTAAATCCGGCTCCGATACCGTGATGACAAAGCCCATAATAAAACTTATCAGCACCATCACCAAAATATTTTTAGATTTTGTAGTTATGGTACCTACACGCTCACCCATGGGAGTCATGGAAATCTCCACACCCACATTAAAGAACAGCATGCCCACAATCAGAAGTACTGCTCCCACCAGGAACGTCATCAAAATACTGGGTGGAATCGGTGCAATGGTAAAACACAACAATAAGACGATCCCCAGTATCGGGAAGACCGCCTTTAAAGTTTCTCCAAATTTTTCAACAAATTTTTCCTTTAGCTTCGTTGGTATAAAATGCAATTTTATCAAACGCCTTTCTGTCCAAAATTTCTTCTATTTTATAATAGCATATCATTCACGCAATAGAAATAAAAAATAGTAAATTTTCAGTTAAAATTTGGGACGAAGAACAGCCTTTACAATCACTCTCTCCTGTAAATACACCACATGATACAGAATTCCCGCCATCAGGAATGCAGTCACCACATCAAATACGGAATGCTGCTTGACAAACATGGTGGACAACACAATCAGTACGCAAAGTACAAAGGAACCATTACGGATAAATCCATTGTTTTTAAGCTTCTCAGACTTACATACCGCAATATGACAGCCGATGGAATTGAACACATGAATGCTGGGCCACAGATTGGTGGGTGTATCGGTACGATAGAGACTTCTCACCAAATCAATAAATACATTGTCCCTTTCCATAATCACCGGACGCAGTACCTGCCCATTGGGGGATATGGTGGAAATCACAAGGAATACCGTCATCCCGATAAACAGGAAGGAGCAGCACTTGAGATACTCTTCCTTATCCTTTAAAAACAGGTATCCTACCACCACAGCCATATATCCAAACCACAACAGATAGGGGATGATAAACAGCTCGCAGAAAGGTATCAAATCATCCACCGGAGTATGAATAATGGTAAACGGTCCCTCCAGATGATTCTCTATGAGATAAAACCATGTCAGATACACAATAGCGTACACCAGTAAAGGAATTCCATGCTTATACTTTTCGTAAAACTCATTTCTCTTCATAACACACTCCTCTTTCAAAACAACTTACCACTTTAGTATAGTCAACCTTTAACGCATTGCAACCCTTTTTTGAAAACCTTAAAGACTCTTTAGAAAAAATTAATAATTCCGACAATACCAAATTTTGTATTAAAAAATGTACAATCCAGCCCCCCAATACCGCATTGCAAACAAAAATCATTTGTGCTACTATTACTAAGGTTATGTGCATTTAATAAAAAATTTATAAACGCGAAAGATTTTTTTCAAAGAAAGGATGCAAAAGTTATGAGTAACGAACAGAAAAAAGGTGGCTGGCGCACCAATAAGTGGGTCAGAGCCGCAATCCCAGCATTATTATTACACTGCAGTATCGGTACTGTATACTGCTGGTCAATCTTCAGTCAGGAAATCGCAGACTACATCGGTTTCTCCAAGAGTGCAACTGAGTGGGCATTCAGCTTCGCAATCTTCTTCCTTGGAATGTCAGCAGCATTCTTAGGTAATGTAGTTGAGAAGGATATCCACAAGTCTTCTTTAATCGCGGCAATCTGCTTTGCAGTTGGTATGGCAGGTACCGGCGGATTCATTTACTACGGTGGTAAGAATCCCGGAAGCGTAGTAGCACTTATCGGTATTTATATCTGCTACGGTTTCATCATGGGTGTCGGTCTTGGTACCGGTTATCTTTCCCCTGTTAAGACCTTAATGCTCTGGTTCGCAGACAGAAAAGGTCTTGCAACCGGTCTTGCAGTAGCAGGCTTCGGTGCTGCTAAGGCAATCGCAAGTCCTATCATGCAGGCTATGCTTTCCGGTCTTGGCGAGAATGGTATCTGGCAGATGTTCTTAATTCTTGCAGTGGTATACTTCATCATGATGTTTACCGGTCACTTATTATTAAAGAAGCCTGAGGGATGGCATGAACCTTCCGGTAAGGAAGCTAAGCCTAGCATCATTCAGGTTATTAAGACCAGACCTATCATGAACTACATCGGTATCTGGTTAATGTTCTACATCAATATCACTTGTGGATTGGCATTAATCTCTCAGGAAAAGGCAATTGTAAAGTGTCTGGGCCTTGCAGCTTCCGTAGGAATTATTTCTACCGTATCTGCTATCTTTAATGCCGGAGGACGCCTTGGCTTATCCGCATGGGCAGATACTATGAAAGACAGAAATACTGTTTATAAGATTATTTTCATCGCTTCCATTGTACTTACCGGTCTTGTAATTTTAACTGGTGGTATTTCCAACGGTTTAGGCAATGTAGGATTAGTCGCTCTTGTGTTAGCATTAATCATGGTAGTAAATGCAGGTTATGGCGGTGGATTCTCTAATGTACCTACCTTACTTTCCGATAACTATGGTATGGGAAGCATCAGTGCTCTTCACGGTATTACCTTATCTGCTTGGGCATTTGCTGGTCTTACCGGTAATCAGCTTGCAACCTGGATTGTAAATCACTCCGGTGAAGTGGTAGAGATTGATGGCAACATGGTAAATCCTACGGGTTATCAGAATGTACTTTACGTAACTCTCGCACTTTACATCGTGGCACTTGTGCTGAGCATAGTATTTGTAAAGGGTAATAAAGAAAAGTAATAAATTTATATAAAAAAGATGTTCTTCCCGTGGGAAGGACATCTTTTTTTTGATTACAATATCCCTTTGTTGGGTATATAGTACTTTAGTGCTTCACCAGACCCATTTTTTCTACATTTTTGGCCAATTATCAGTTTTATGTAAACCTTTTGGGTATATGGAATGAATCCCATATCCCATACCCAGAGTTCTTCCATTTTTCTGGGTATGAGGCGAAAACAATTCTATATATACCCATTTAGTTTACATAATACTAGTTTTCATTCATTTATTTGGGTACATTATGCCAATTATCAGCCATATACCCAAATCACCGGATGGTACGTATCTTCCCCAAGTGGATACACTCATGGGGACATGCATCCACACACTTTCCACAACGGATACACTCCGCAGATACAGATATCTCCTCCGGGCATAAATCCACCGGGCAGGCTCTCTTACAGGCCATACAGGAAGTGCACTTATCCTGCTCCCACTTCACCTGCACCAGGCTAAAACGGTTAAACCAGCCATAAATGGCGCCTAACGGACATAAGTACTGACAAAAAGGGCGGTACACCTTGATGGATAATAAAATAATCACCAGCAAAATTCCCAGCTTCCAGAAAAACAATCCACCAATCCGGGACTGTAAATCTCCATTCATACTCACCAGAGGAATCGCCCCAAAAAGCATGCCGGACGGACAAAGATATTTACAAAAAGCGGGCACCTTGGCAAATCCGGTAAATAAAAAGGCTGAGCCAATGATTACCAGCCCTGCCAATACCACATATTTCAAATACTTAAGCACACCATGAAAAGGCAAATGCTTTTTCTTCCGAAATAATGGTATCTTATGCAATAAATCCTGTACCGGTCCAAAAGGGCAAAGCCAGCCACATACAAATCTTCCAAAGACACTTCCGAAAATAAAGAAAAATCCCAGTACAGCAAAGGGCACCTTGACATTTCTCTGATTCAACGCCGCCTGCAATGCGCCCAGCGGACAGGAGCCCACCGCTCCCGGACAAGAATAACAATTCAGTCCCGGCACGCAGGCATATTTCAACGTCCCCTTATATATTTTTCCCTGCACAAATCCAAAGACGTACCCATTAGTGATAATCGTATAAATAATCTGAAAGGGCAAACGGATTTTTGACAGGGACAAACGTAACAATGCTTTCATACCTGCCTCCTACCCGATTCCAATACATTCCAGACATATCATAATGGCTTTACGGTACATATTTTCCAGCTGACCGCTATACGCTCCCACACCAAGAAACAGCGCGCCCAAAAGCACTCCGGCCAGCCACAATTTACTCTTCCACTTCTGCAAGAAGCTCATCGATTAACTCCTTCCATGTTTCCTTATCCGCAGCTCCTGTTACATACCCCAGCACCTCACCGTCCTGCTTTACAAAGAAGGTCGTCGGCACCGCACTGACGCCACCCACAAGGGTACTGTACAAATCCTGTCCCAGAAGCAAATGAGGATAGTTCGCCTCCGTCTGGGCAATCAGCTCCTTGGCATAATCAATATCCTCCTGGCTTGACTGCTCCGAAACATCACTTAAGATACCAATAATCTGAAACTCCGCAGAATCGTATTCTGCTGCAAGCTCTCCCAGATACGGCATCTCCTCCAGACAAGGATTACAGTAGGTCGCCCAGATATTTAACATAGTCAGCTTGGAACCCTCCAGAACATCGCTGGTCACCTCCTGCCCATCCACATCCTTCGCCGTAAAGGTCAAATAGTACTTCTCCGCCTCCGGCGCAGCCGATTCCTCCACTGCCACATTATCTAAATTCTCTCCCACCGTCGGCTCCGGCACCTTCTGACTGCCACAGCCGGTGAGCAATAAACATCCTAATAAAGCCAATGCAAGTCTTTTCATTCATGTCACTCTCTTTCTGTTTTTTCTTTATGATAACGATTCTCAAGCACAATATCAAGTGGAAGGGTTTACCACCCTAAAATCTATCCTTTGCATTGGGGTATATCCTCTCCATTCTCTCATCATCAAATCGCTCATCCATGGTCTGCTGCCAGCTGCTGGTGACCGGAATTCCTTCCGCTCTCTGGGTACTTCTCACTAGCGCCATACAAGATACTACGATGTTACAACACATAAATACTACCATTAGCCAGGTAAATACTTTCCCAATCCTCACAGGCACCCTCTCAATCCAGCCGGAAATTCTGGGGTAGAGCATCTTAATCCATACCACCGCGGCAATTCCCCAGAAAAAGCAGTACAGCAGATTAATTCGTCCTCCCAGATTAAATCTGATATGACTGTAATCCCAGAATACCTTACCAAATACCAGCTCCGTAAACACACTGCATATGTACTCATAGGCTCCGCCCAACACCGTTCCTGCAAAGAAAATGGTTCTGTCCGGCTTCTCTTTATACCGATACAAGAGGGCTGTAAACATGGCGATGGCAAGCCCCCAAACGATACTGAAAGGCCCCCAGACTACGCTGCTCCGGCTCATCCATACTCCTGCGGTAATGCGACAATAAATGGTCTCGGTAATATCTCCCAGAAAGCTGCCAATCATAAAAAGCCACACCAGCTTATAAAAACCACAGCCATAAGCAAACACCAGCTCTGGTTCCCTGACAAGGGCCACCTTTCGCAGCTGAGGATATGCCTTCTGGATTCGCTTTTCAATACGCTCGTATATCCTGCGTCCAAAAGAATCCGTAATCTCTGCAAAGGACAGGTCAATTTCTTCCCACCTGGCCTTTTCCTTGGCATTCCCATAGCTCACGATCAACGTGGCAATGATATCTAGACCAAGTACCACCACCAATATCCACAGCAGCACTACACCCAGTATCCCCGGCATCCAGTGAAATACCTTCACCAGCAGCCCATTTCCCCACTTTATACAGCCAACCGCTACAAAGCCCCACAGCGCAGAATCCAGCACAGACACATGCCCATCGATGGTCAGTGGTCTTTCGCTGCAGCTCCACCATCTTTCGTGAAAAATCCGCTCTATAATGCGTCCTGCCGTCCACTTATACACTGTTATCATGATGACAGCGCCCACATACAGCCAGACGCCCTGCAACTCTCTTCCAAAGACAGTGATGAATACTGCTACCAGACCATACAGCACACAAAAGGGCAGATTCACCAGCCCCTTATTTACAAATCGCCTTTGCTTTACGGCCGCATAAACAGTCTCAAATATCCAGCCCCCAAAAGAATACACGAGAAATAACCATAGAAATTCATATCCAGAAAACATATTCGCACCTCACATTGTGGTAAATAGCATACTGCAAACACCCCTGCAATGCAAATTAATTTCTTATAAACTTTTTCCCACAACTTTCAAAATATCATGGCATTTTTTACCAAAAATCATTTAAATCATAAGCTCTTTATGGTAATATATACCTATATTTTGAATACTTACGAAGGAGTTACGGATATGCTAGGGAAGAAAAAGACAAAAGATACCGCCTTGCAACAGGATGTTACCCTTTTATTACAGGCCATGGACAGAATGATTGCCGGAGATTTGACTGCAATTGACACCACAGAGTTTTCCAATCCACAGCTGGGAGAGAAGCTGAATCAAGTCATCTCCTCCTGTAAAATCTCCAACAATCCTATTGTCATGAGATTAAATGAAGCCATGGCAGCCATTGGTGACAACACTCTGATAAAGAAATCCATTGAACAGGTACAGCTTCAGACCGAGTCCATTGAGGATATGGAAAATGCCAGCATGAATCTGGAAAACTCCATCAACCATATTGCTGAAGCCATGGGGCAGATACAGAATAGTACCCACGATATCTTAGAGACCTCCGACAATGTTACTCGCAATATGAACGAGGGTATTGCTGCAGTGAATCAATCCTCTGACAAAATTCACACTCTGAATGAGCAGGTGCAAAATTTCAAGGAAAAAGTAGAAAAAATTAGCGAAATTGTTAATCTGGTAACCAATATCGCGAGTCAAAGTAATCTACTGGCCCTGAATGCCTCCATCGAGGCCGCCAGAGCCGGAGAAGCAGGTCGTGGCTTTGCCGTAGTTGCAGACCAGGTACGTCAGCTGGCTACTAACACCACAGAAGCCACTCAGGACATCGTCAGCTATGTAGACCAGTTAAAAACCAATATCAATGACCTTGCTACCTCCATGGACGAAACCACCGGCAATCTGGACGAAAGCAACAAGAAGGTGGAAGCCTCCTCCCAAGCACTGCAGCTGATGAATACCCAGATTTTTGACATTCGTCAGCGTGTAGATCGTGTCTTTGAAGAAATTGATACCCAGACCGACGTAACCAAGGAATTCCTTACCCAGATTGACAGCATCTCTGTCAGCTACAACAATCTTTCCTCTGACACCATTCAGTTGGGAAAACGCATCTTCCAAATCGGAAGATATCTGGACAAGGCCAGAAGCGATTTAGTCAGAGGCTGCTCTTCCATTACCGAGCAGGATTGGCTTATGGTCTTCGAGGTAGACCACTACATCTTTATGTGGAGAATTTACAATAATATCATGGGATTTGAACGTTTGCGTCAAGATCAGGTGGACAACGCTGATTCCTGCAAGCTGGGTAAGTGGCTTCGCAACCAGACGGATTCTGCACTGATTCAAAGTAATGAGTTTAAGCAGCTGGAAAAGGCTCACAAGGACTTACATAAGGCGGCCACCGATTCCTGGGCCGCTAACGAAAAGGGCAACATGAATCAGGCACTTATCCATTTCCAGGAAACCTACGATACCTACAACGCATACGTGAATGCACTGACAGCAGTGCAAAGCAAAATGCAAAGCCTTGGCCATAGAGACCGGACCGAAATAACCCCATTTGAATTAAAATAATCCCTTTTTAAGAAAAGTGTTGCTAAAAATGTCTTGTGAGAGGAGAAGTTAAAATGAATGAAATTTCAGTTGTAATGGGTATTGTTGACGTTGTACCCGTAGTAATATTTTTAATGGCTAACTTAAAGCTTATGACCGCATTGCATAACAAATTAAGCTACAATAAATATGCAATCCTGGCATCCGGTGCATACATGCTGTTCTTTGGCGGAATCTGCAAGATTCTGTGGAAGTTCCTTTACGCATTTAAGGTTTGTGATTATGTAACTCTTACAGAGTGCTTCTTCCCGATGCAGTCCATCGGTTTCATCTTATTATGTGTAGGCGTTGGCTCCGCAGTATTTGCAAAGAAGCTTCCTGCAAATGGCACAACCTTGTTAAGCGCTGCAGCGGTTATCCCTGTAGTGACCACCCATATGCCATTCTTACTTGTAACTCTTATTGCAATGACCACCTTTAATGTTATCTTAGCAATTGGAAATATTAAATTAAAGAATCCCAGAGGCGTACTGTGGATTGTATTATCCTACGTAGGCATGCTGTGCAATTGCTTCATTGGCGTAATGGCTAACGGAAGCGATGAGGCAGTAGCAATCTATCACTGGATTGCAGAATTCTCACACATTTTTGCAGAAGTATTCCTGCTTATCTGTGTATCTGATATGATTAAGCATGGCTTAAAAGAAAAGAACGCATTTGTAAAGAATGCATAAATCTACTACATCAAAATAAACTTACCAGCATTGGTAACACTTTTTCAAAAAGGTAAATTAATTAAAACAGCCGGGGACTTATCTAAGCCCCCGGCCTTTCTTTACGATTCTATCTCTTCTACTGCCACGTTTTTCACCACTACATTTTCAATGGCTTCCTGCTTAAATCCATTATTTCTTGCCTGAATTTCCAGATTCTCCAAAGTAAAGTCTGACAATCGGTACTGGCTCTCATCCGGCTTAACATTGAAGTAATTCATACATTCACACTTGCAGTTCCGAATGGTAATATGGTCCGCATAGGACAGCGGCACATCCTTTCTGTCCTTTAAATCAAAGAACTGTGTCCATGGATTGATATTCAGGAAATTGGTAATCTTTCCTTCCACATTCTCCACCGTAATATATTCATAATGCTGTGGCGTATCCGGTCTCATCTTCAGCCACACCAGATTGTGGCCGCTTCCCACCTTAATCCTGCGGATGATGATATTCCGGTTGTGCACCGACTCCGAACCACAGGTTAAGCACCCATGGCAGAAACCGTAGGTACAATCCTCTACGATAACTCTTTCATTGGAGCCATTCTCCTCCTGGGTATCTGCCCAGGGACCTTTTCCACCCTTTAATACTACGGAGTCGTCATTTACCTCCATGTAACAGTTCTTCACCAACACATCCTTGCACACATCGATGTCAATGGCATCCGTACTCGGTGCTCTCACCGGTCCGGCCGGAGAGTAGATATAACAATTCAGATATTTTACATGGTCACATTTGTAAATATGAGTCGTCCAGAAATGTGAATTTATCAGATGCAAATCCGCGATAAGTACATTCTTACTATTAGAGATATACACTAGTCTAGGTCGCTGCTCATCCTTATTGGTACACTTGGGATTCCAGCTTCTACGCAGCCAGAAGGCTCTCCAGGATTTCAGCCCGTTTCCATCAATGGTACCCGGTCCAAACATGGTAAAACCATCTACTCCGTCCGCATTAATCAGCGCCGTAAAATACTTGCAGGTCTCCCCCTCTATTCGGGTGATTTTCACATCATAATCACTGATATCATCGCTGCCCTTCAGTACACCGCCCCCGGACACGTACAGATGCACCCCCTGTTTAAAGTAAATGGAGCCGGTCATATAGGTTCCCTTCGGTACCACGATGACACCGCCACCCTCTTCATGAGCCATATCAATCAGATTCTGAATTTCTTTCGTATAAATCTTTCCATCCGCAAAAATATTATAATCGGTGAATACATACTGTTTCCCCATCTCCTCCAGTGCAGGTACATGGGTGTCATAAAACCAGCTGTCGATGGGGGTACCATCGGGGAAAAACTCTTTCATGGTATTCATAGGCCGCCTCCTTAATGTTCGTTGAAACCATTATAGCATCATTCCCGGGAATTTACTATCTCCTACAATCCTATAACTGTTTTGGAAACCCCATTGTGATGTTCAGCAGCTGCCCCTCCATATCCGCTTCCATACTTCCATTCATCTGCTCCACAAGCTCTTTGGCAATGGTAAGTCCCAGCCCGGTAGAATCACTGTTTCTGGCTTTGTCCCTTGTATAGAACCGCTCAAAAAGCCGCTCCACATCCCGTGGCCCCAAATCCGCCACATCATTTCTCAAAGAGATAATGACCGATTCCCCATCCTCCCCGGCATTTACTGCCAGTGTACTCACTGCATACCGGGCTGCATTCTGCAAAAGATTTTGAAACACTCTCTTCAGTGCCCCCTCATCACCAGAGATAAACAGAGGTGTATCCGATATTTCCGCAGTAACCTTAAGCGCCTTTTGTGACAAATCTGCATATCCCTCCGCCAGAGAATTTCGCAGACATTTTGCCACATCCAGCCGCTCCATGGTAAGTCCATACTCCTTGGCACTGAGTCTGGAAAAATCATAAAACTCTGTAATCAGCTCCTGCAAGCGCTCCGCCTTCTTAAGCACAGTCTGCAAATCCTGCTGCTCCTCTTCCGCCAGACCACTCACATCCATAATCCGCAGATACCCTATCATGGAAGTCAGCGGTGTCCGCAAATCATGGCTGATATTCTCCATCTGCTGCTTAAATTCCAGTTCTCTCTTCAAAAAAGAAACCTTCTCCCCCCGAATGGTCTGCAAAGAATTGTTAATATCCGCCAAAAGCTCCTCCAGCGTCCTATCCGGAGAGGAAATCTTCACCAGACGATTTTCCTGTAATGCTTTGTTAATCTCCTGTAACTGGCAAGAAGCTTCTCTCATAGCCTTTTTCAGCAAAAACAGGCGTATTCCCAGATACCCAGTTGCCACCAAAAGAATCACAACCAATATATATATCATTCCATCCTACGCCCCTTTCTTCCATTATCTGCACTAATGCTCCTGTTTTCTACACAACTCAAGTCCCATTATCAGGAACAAGATAAGTCCGATGCCACCGGCAAGTAAGCATTTTGCTGCCCCCTCCGGCGTCTCCCACATACAGCTCCAACCGCTCATATTCACATTCACTTCCTCGGCCAGATAATTCCAAGGCATCCATCCCGCAATTCTTTTCCACACAGGAAACTTTAAGCCCAGAAGGGCACAGCACTTCGGAAGCATTCCAATAAAGATATACCAGCCCAAGCAGGCGATAAGCTCCTTATCCATAAAGTCAATAAAGGCCACTGCCAATACTTCCGCCGCAATTGCCATGGGAAGGGTGTAGCCCACGCCTCGTAGCAGAATTCCCACAGCATCCGGCTCCACGCCAATAGGAAGCAACAGTACTGCACTGCCAATATACACGGCAAGAATCACTGCCAGACTGCACAGCGAACTTACCACACAGATAATACATCTTGCCAGAAACATCTTCTCTCTGGAGATTCCAAAGGCCAGCGCATTTTTCATCAGCCCATTTTTCTTATCGCCGGAAAATAACAGACTTACTACTGCCAATCCGGCAAAGAACATGGTCATCATACCGGAGGCTAAAATACTAAGAGAAAAGGACTGGGTTCCGTATGGAAAGGAAACATCAGATTTATCCAGCGCATAAAGTAATACATTTAAAACAAGTGTCAATCCTGACATAATAATTGTGAACATGTAAATCGCTGTGCTATGGGTAATACGATACCACTCACTTCTCATATAATTAAGCATTTTCCCGTCCCCCCTTTGTGATACTCATATAATAATCCTCCAGACTGTTCTGCTTCAGACTCATACCACGGATTCCGATTCCGTTCTCACTAGCAAGAGCACTGTACGCCACCGCGTCCTTCTCCAACCCGTAAATACGCACCGTTCCATCTGCCAGCACCAAATAATCCTTATGCTGTAGCTTTTTCTCCAGAAGCACAATATACTTTTCCACATCCGTCACTACAATTTCCAGATAGTTTCCACATTTTTCATGTAGCTGCCGTGCGGATAACTGCTCCAACATGCGCCCCTTATCCAGAAAACCGTACACCGTAGCCAACTGCTCCAGCTCACTTAGGATATGGCTGGAAATAATAATGGTCATATTCTTTTCTTGATTCAGTTTCTTTAAAAGATTTCGCATCTCAATGATTCCACTGGGGTCCAGCCCGTTGATAGGCTCATCCAATAAGAGCAGCTCCGGCTCTCCCATCAATGCGATAGCCAGTCCCAGCCTCTGCTTCATACCAAGAGAAAGGGTCTTAGCCCTCTTCTTCCTGACCTCCCACAGCCCCACGGTCTTTAAGGTGTCCTCTATAACCCTATCTCCGGGAATCCCCTTTTGCCTCCGATAATACTCCATGTTCTGTTCAATGGTCAGCTGTGGCACAAAGCCCGGCATCTCAATGATAGCTCCGGTACGCATTCTCTGCTTTTCCTGCGCCCTCTGCTGGTGGGCACCGAATAAGGTAAACTCCCCTTCACTTGGGAAAATCTGTCCTGCCAGCAGTTTTAAAAAAGTGGTTTTACCCGCACCATTTGCACCCACCAGACCATAGATTTCTCCCCGTTTTACCGTTAGATTCACCTGCTGCAAGGCCATACAGCTCTGATACCGCTTGGTGAGATTCTTTGCTTCTACTATGTTTTCCATAAAACTCCCCTCCTTGTTTTCTCTTTACGTGAACATCTTACCCTTCTCCCCATTAATAAGTCCTCAAGAAAGTTTAAAGAAAACATAAAGATTGATTACGCCATTTTAAAACCGATTCCCCATACCGTCTTAATATACTCTTCTTCCTTATCTGCTGCCGCAATCTTCTTACGAATATTGCTGACATGCACATTTACTGTATTATCTTCTCCCAGATAGCCGCTGTTCCACACCAGCTCATATAAGGCATCCCTGGAAAACACCTTCTCCGGCTGCTTTAGCAGTATCAAAAGAATCTCATATTCATGGGGTGTTAAGGTAATCTCCTGCCCCTTCACCGTGATCTTTCTGGATACCGGATTTAACACCAGATTCTTGTACGTATATTCCTGCAACTCGCTTTCCTTTTGTGTTGCTGCCTCCCTCATCCCTGCTCTCCGCAGAGCCGCCATCACACGCACCAACACCTCCTGTGGCTCAAAAGGCTTGGTTATATAATCGTCCGCTCCCATGGTAAGGAGCTCCACCTTATTCTCCAGTGCTGTTTTGGCAGACAAAATAATAATCGGCACAGAGCATTTCTTCTCCTGCCGAACGTAAGTCGTCAGCTCCTCTCCCTTCATTCCAGGCAACATCAAATCCAGCAGTATCAGGTCCGGCATTTCCTGATTCAGCAAAAGCCTCGCCTCTGTGCCCGAGTATGCCTGGGTTACCTCATAGCCTTCTTTTTTTACTATTTTGTAGAGAAGACGATTGATATCTTCCTCGTCCTCTATGATTAATATTCGACTCATCCCACACCTCCTGTAACAAAAAAACTCTAACACATATCTACTAAAAAAACCAGAAGCAACACGCTTCTGGTCCATTTTATACCTGATACCCCTTAGTATCAAATCTCATATATGCCAACTGAAATGCCTTCCACTTCCTGCGGGACACCGGAATCTTCTCTCCATTTACCAGCGTAATCATCTGCTTTTCAAAAGTAAGAACACGGGATAAGTTCACCAGATACTTACTGTGACATCGGAAAAATATGCTGGAAGGAAGCTGCTGCTCCCACTGTACCAAACTTTCCTCACAGAAATACCTATTTTCCTTCGTCCACAACTCACTGCCTCCAAAATGTGCGGACAGATAAAAAATGTCCTGTACCAATATGGAATGCACCAGCCCTCGCCTGGTTATGGATACACTCTGGTTCAGCTGCAACTCCTCCATACTAACCTGCAGGTAGGCAAAGAGCTCCTTCTCCTCAAGAGGTTTTGTCATAAATCGAAATGCCCTGGCCTCATAGCCCTCTTTATAACGATTCTCATAGGCTGTCAGAATGATTACTATCGTATGGGGAAATGACTTTTTCATTCGCTTTAGCCACAGTATCCCATCCTCTGCCTCGTCGCAAAACTCCAAATCCATAAAGACAATATCCAGTGGATTTTCTCCCATGTATTCAAATAACGCCGAAGGCTTTTCGAAATACATAAATTCATTTTTTAACGGATGCTCTTCTGAAAATTTTTGTAAAAGTTCTCCAAGCTCCTCATAAACCATTTTCTGATCATCACATAATGCAATTCTCATGCACTCACTCCTAAGTATCCTAAATTGGAAGATATATGGCAATTGTAACCATCTTCTGCTGGACATCCAGCTCCATTTTTCCGTTGTATTTTTCCAGTACCCCTTTTATCTTACCCATTCCAAAACCATGGTTGCGGCTCTTCTTACGAGCCTTCCCGGTTTCTTGCTCCAAAACACTGTTGCTTACGATAATGGAAAAAAACTTTTTCCCACCGCCAAATGAGATATCTATTTCTCCCCCGCCGACATCCACACATGCATTTGCAGATGTGATGGCATTGGATAGCAGATTGGAAAATACCGTGCACAAATCCATTGGGGATACCGTAGCAATCTCCGGCAGATTCCCATGAACCTTATACACCACCCGGCTATTACAATAGTGGGGCAGGTCATGGTTCAAGATGGCGTCTATAATATCATTCCCGGAAAAATACACATTTTCCTGAAAAGCAAAATCCTGTTGCAAATCCTGAAAATACTCCTGTAGCTCCCGGGTTCTTTCATTTTTCATCAACATCTCCATGCACAGAAAATGATTCCTGATATCATGACGGAACTTACGAAGCTCCTTATCCAGAAATTCCACATCCTTATAATAATCCAGTTGCTTCTCCATCAGGCGTATATTTTCTTCGTTGCTTTCCTTGGCCTGCATCAGAAAATGCTCCACAAAATATACAATAATCATGATACAAATCGCCGTCAGCCAGTATATCATAATCCGATATGCCATGATTTCCACTATATTTTCATCCTCCAAAGGAAGAAACGCCTCCGGCAAAATACTATAGGCTACCACCAGGGAGATAAAGTATAAAATCACATTTATGGTCAGCAATTTACTATCAAACAGGAAAACAATTATTGTAAAAAACAAAAAGGTACATTCCCACACATGGGGTGATGGAAATAAGTATAGAATCACATTATACTGTATGAATAAAATCAGAACCGTGAAGCCCTTCACCCAAAACAGATGCTCCGGTATGTAGGAAGAATCCTTTTTGTTCTTAAATATAAAAAACAGCGCGATCCCAAGATACACCAGCTGGCTGAAATCAAAAAGCAAAATCTGTGTCCAGGATAAATGCTCATACATGCCCACGCATTTTAAAATAGACCAGTATATTCCGGCACACATACAAAAACCCGGAATCAAAAGTAAAACATATAAATAAACCGAATCCCAATACTTCTTTATGACATTCATTTTCTTCCCCGCAGTACCCATAAAACATCCAGTGTATTACTCTTATTTTACCTTTTTGCAAATGAAAATCAACGACCGAATAATGGGTTTTATTGACCAGATAATGGATTTTTCAGCTTTTCTTTTCCATTATGTTTTATAATAGGGAAAAGAAGTCTGAAAAGGAGAGAAGTTTTATGAAAAAAAGTGCTGTTGAAGTGTATTTGTCAGCCGTCTTTAAGTGGGGGCTTATCATCTTAGTTTGTGCCTGCATGTGCGCTACACTTATGTTTAACACGGAAAAGTTACTGGGATTTTATCCTGACACCCCTTGGATTGTCCTGATACTCTTTGCGCTCATGGACATTTGCTTCTTTATCGGTGCCATCCTGATTGTGAGAACATCCTTTGATGAGAACGGATACTTAAAGCCGGGACGTTTAAAAGTCGGTAAAATCTTTTCCGCAATCGTATTAATTATCCAGTGGAACTATATTCTTTATATGCTTCCTTCCAGAACCTTCTGGGGATTTCTATTTTTCTTCCTGATACTTATAGCATTCTTTCTGGACATTAAGCTTCTGCTTTTCAGTGGACTTGCCTGTATGGTGTCCCTCTTCATCGGCTGGTTCTTACGTGGCAGCGACCTGATGCCGGTAAAGGATGAATTATTCCTGGCGGACACCCTTATGTGTCTGGTTGCTCTGGTATTGTCCCTGACCGGACTGCTTATATTTGTCTTCTTTGTCTCATACTTTCTGGTCAATGCCAAAAAGGATGAGCTGGAAAAGAACAACGAGCATGTTATGAGCATCCTTTCCTCTGTGCAACAGTTATCCGAAAGACTGCATGCTGCCGGAGTTTCTCTTTCCCAGATTTCCGACAGTGAAAGCGCCTCTGCGCAGGAGCTGTCAGCCACCAGTGAGCTTCTTTTGGAAAACAGCAACCAGCTCAGTACCCGTACGGAAGAAAGTATGACCAACTTAAGTGAACTGGACAAGTGGAAAAATGTGGTGGAGGATAATGTAACCAAGGTAGAAAACACCTCTCGAGATTTGCTGGATAAATCCAGAGAAAATGAACGCCTCTTAGGCGATTTACATACCATCAACAGTGAGGTTACCCAGTCCATGCGCACCACCAATGATGTGGCACAGAAGCTTTCCGATGCCGTAAAGGAAATCGGCGTAACCTTTGACCTTATCAATGATATTTCTTCTTCCACCAATCTTCTGGCACTCAACGCCTCCATCGAAGCAGCCAGAGCCGGTGAAGCAGGCAAGGGCTTTGCCGTAGTTGCCCAGGAGGTAGGTAACCTGGCCAACAGCACCAGACTTTCTCTGGAAGAGGTAAAGGATGTTATCAACAAGGTACAGAACAACGTAAATGAAATTACGGTACATGTAGAAGAGAATTCACAGAAGCTGGAGAAACAAAACGAATACTTTAACAATGTATTTAAGGGAATTCAGGATATGACCAATCTTCTGGACTCTTCCGCAGACGCGGTAAGCACCATGGGCGAAGCCCACAATAAGCAGGCTGCTGTCATCCTAAATACCGTTTCTATCAACCAGAACATTGCGGAAAGCATCCAGCAGGAGAACACGCAGTTTATCACTATCAACGAAATGGTGGACAGCAACGTGAAGGATATTGCCGAAATGACAGAGCACATTGCAGCCATTAATGAGATGGTGAATGAAATTAATCTATTATTAAAAGAAAACTAAATGCTACTTATAAAGGGGGCTATTGAAAAATGATGATTCCTCATTCATTTTTCAATAGCCCCCTTACTAGCTACTTTATATGTTATTCTAAAATCCTCCATCCGGATATGCTCAAGCAATTATGTAAGATGGTTCATAAAATCGTGATACCTTCCTTTTTACCTTGTCGCCGTTCCAAAAAATACGCAATCAAAGAACCGTTTTGTTTCCGCATCTCCTAATGCATTTTTAAATACATCGGTGGAAATTCCACCCTTTTCAATCAAACCATCCGTATATTCCAGTGTTATGGCCGCTTTCTCCTTCTTTGCCTCTTCCTTCAGTACCTCGCATTTCTTGGAATGTGTAAGATAGGTTTCCAGACTATCCACCAACATTCCCTGTAAATCCTGATCCGCTGTAGAATCACCCGCCTTATATGCGGTTACGGTCAACAAAGGCTCATACCACGCAGGAGAAGTGGCAATGTTCTCTAAATGCTCATAGTTACCCTGTACCTGTGAAAGCGCTGCTAGTAACGTGCAGTATTGCTCGTCCTTTTCTTTTACCACATCATAGAATTCCAAATAACATTTGCGATTTCCCAATATATACATATAATCCGCAGACAACAGTGGCATATTCCTATCCCGGGGTGTAATAACCACCGTAGCCATCTGCATTATACCCATATTTACCCGCATCACGGACAAATTCCCCAGCTCTTCTATGTCATACTGCTCCACATGAAATTTCAGCACACCGTAAATCTTCATTTCCTTATACTCACCTGCATCACAAGGTGTTACCGTATAATTCCGCTTTATTTCCTCCAACGCGGCATCGATGCAGCTATTCATTGCCTTTACATTCTTGTGCCCAATCACCGCTATGACAGTACCCAGAATAAGAAAAATAACTGCAAACAATCCCAATATAATAAATATCACCCTTTTACTGCATTTTTGTGCCCATATATTCTTTACCATACGCTTTCTCCTTTTCATACGACACACATTCGGCAGAAACTTTTTATTTATTATATCAAATTATCTGTCATTCTTCAACACACAGCCCCGTTTTTCAGAATTATATTCATTCTAAAATCCACTTCTTTGCCGCCTCTAATGGCGTTTCCGTTTCTACCTCCGGTAAAATAGGCACTTCGCAGAATTCCTCTCCGGTCCTTGCTACATTACTTCCTACAGTCAGCTGCATCATAGCACCATCATATAGATAATGAACCGTATTACAGCTGCAATATCCGGCAGTGGAACTGCCGAAAGTTTTCGCATAATCCAGCCCACGGAATGCAAGCAGCACGGCTTCTCCCGAGCTTGCTGTCCACTCATTTTGCAGTATTGCCACCGGAACTTTGTCTATTTCAACCTCATCCACCAACATATTACTGCCACCACCAGTTACGGAGCCGTCAGAAAGGGCGACCGGCTGGTCCTTTTCTTTTATTCGAAAGGATAAAAGCTGCCCCTCCGGAAGAAAAGGGGATACCGCTGCCAGCATGGGCCCCAGGTTGCCACCGGTATTGTCCTGTAAGTCAATAATGACACCCTTTATTTCCTCCTCATTCTCTTCCACAAAATCTACAACCTTATCCGCATACTCCCGCGCGCCCTCCGTACCTGCAAATGCAGGCAATTTCACATACAAAATTCCATCTGCATCCAGGCTCACCGTGGGATTTTCCTGCTCTGCTATCAGCGCATCCTGTGCATTTACAGTAAGTAACACGGAATGTTTTCCTCCAGCAATAACCAGTGCCTCATTCAATAACTCATGTGTATCTGCGTAGTTCTCCAGATTTTCTGCCCGCTTCATGATAGCAACCTTCTTAGCCTTCCAGGCATCCCCTTCCGCATAGATACCATTATCCATATAATCCAGCGCTATCGCTACATACCTCTGGGGACTGGGCGGGAAAATATAAATATTAAAATGGTGACCATGGCTGAGCAAAAATCGAAACACTCCCCATAAACACAGACCAAGAAGCAATACAATGGTAAATAGCAGTCTTTTAGTTGTCTTTGACATAGTTTCCTCCCGAATCAAATAGTATACCTTACTATTCTATTCAGGCTTTTGGGATTCTATGAAAAGCGCCATACACAAACTCGTTCTTTAATATCAAATATTCGATATAAACCCATCAATCACTTTCGGCTCGCTCATCATATAAGAACTCTTAAATAATTTCTATAACTATCACATCTCATTGTGCTCCCTCCTTCTTATCCTTCATGAAGTTAGGATCTGTACCGGAGCCTAATTCGTCCATAATCACAAAGCTGTCCTTATTTGCTTCACCTAAAACTTCCAACACATTGGTTATATGTGCAGAAAATGTAGACAAATTCTCCGATAAATTCTGCCCATCGCCAATATCACACAGATAAGAACTGTTCATACAGATATCCGCCTGTTTACATGTGACATGCAATCCACACTGCGCCATGATACAATTTAGCATAACCGTTTTAATTGCTACGGTTTTTCCTCCCGTATTCGGACCTGTTATCACAATCCCTCGTATCTTTTCCCCCACCTCAAACTGTAATGGCACTGCTATCGTTTTATCCATCAAGGGATGGCGCGCCTCAATTAATCTCATCCTTCGTTCCGTATTAATTGTCGGCTCGGTCGCTTCCATATCAATGCTTAATTTTCCCTTGGAGAAAATAAAATCCAGTTTTTCAATCATCGACAAATCTGCATTTAGTACAGGTGCAGATGCCAAAACAAAAGCGGATAAGGTGTACAAAATGTTGTATACTTCATTTTCCTCGCTTATTTTGAGCAATTGCAGCTCTTCATAATATTTCGCAACACTTGATGGTTCCATAAATAATGTGCTGCCGGTAGAAGACTTATCTATAACACTGCCGGATATCTTAAACTTATAATCCTTTTTCACAGGAAGACATATCCGTCCATTTCTAAAGGTACAATAATTGTCTGCCATGCATTCCATATTGGAACGTAGAATTTGCTCCGCCTTTTGCTTCATCTGTTCTTCGCACTTTACAATTTGCTTTCGTATCTGCTCTAATTCCTTTGATGCATAATCATCCACGGCTCCATTCCTAATTTTGCTGCATATTTCTTCTCGTAGTTCTGAGATGGAATCCAGATTTTCGTCGTAATAAGCCAAGGAATTCTGATATATTTTCCCCCTTGCTAAATAATCCTTTAGCCGTTTTACTGCAACCAAAACTTTTTCTACCCGCTCTAATTGATAAGGCGTTAAACAATCCCCCTTTTCAGCTATCACTAAAACCTCTTTTATTTCAGTAATATTTTGCAACGGCGGTGTTCCCATTTTTTCAATCAGAAACCTGGCTTCTGTTGTATCCCTTAATTGCTTTTTCAATTCCGTTTCAGAAAAATACAGGGGTGTATCTCTGATTTTTTCTTTCGCCAGGTCCGTAATAGCTAAATCAGCCCATATCTCTTTTACTTTGTCAAATTCAATTTGTCTCTCAATATTCATTTTCTTTTTCCTTTCACTCTAAACTGTAACATCGCCTTAACGCAAAAAGACCATAGATACCCTAAGTGCATTAAGATACTATGGCCATTAAATCTCTATATGATTATCCCATATACTTCCAAAAACCAGAGACGAAATACGCTGTGCGAATCTCGCTCTGATTAGCGGTCGTCAAATGTGCATCCGTGCAAGCACGATGCACATTTTCCTCGTCGCCATAACATAAAAATAGCATGACCATACAGTCATGCTAATATCATCTATGGAAATATATATACCACAATATTAAGCAATTGTAAGGCGAAAACGTTGACAACCTATGTGTCAACAAATGGGCAGACTCCTAGCGCAAAACTAAAAATCACCCTGCAATATTTATTTTGCGATTTTCTCCATTACAATAACACTTAACATGCAAAATCCTCCTAAATCTTTTTCTCGATTATACATTCTCATACGATATTGGTCAAGTACATACTTATAGATTCTTCTGCCGCTTTTTATATATGCTCATTATCTATCAAAAATCAATTTCTCTCGGCGTACGTACTGAATTACCGTTTTGATTGTTCTTGCATTCAAATCTCACTCAATACCCAACTCACTCCATACAGACACCAGCCATTCCGTCATCTTTTTGTTGGTTTCATATATCTCTTGATACTTCTCCTTCCCTTCAAACCATGCAAGGGCAATCAACTGATTGGATAAAACAACATACGGCACTGCTTTTTTCTCTGTTGCTGTAAGTTTTACCACATCATCATATCCGTAGATAATGTTTTTATATATCTGAATCCACTTCGCTAATTTAGATTCATTTTCCAACTCGAAGTTCTCTGACAGAATAGCAGTTGCTGCATAGCAAGGGTCGAAAATTCTGATATTCCTCTCGCTCAATTCAAAGTCGATAAATCCCCATTTATCCTCTGCCACAATGATATTTCCAGGATTGGGGTCTCTGTGAATCACCTGTACAGGAAGTGTTTTCAATATCTCTCCAAAGTTTTCTACATAATCCGCAAAAACTTCTTCCGAAACATTAATCTTTCCTCTAAGCTGTGGAATTGCCCAGCTTGTAACACTCTCATAAATATTGGCATCTTTAACCAAAGCTTCCACGCTTTCCAAGGCTTTACTGAGCTGCCCTATCACTTCGCCTACGAAACGAGCATTTCCTACCATATCATCTTCATACAAGTTGATAATATTTATCTGCTGACCTTCCAAGCGTTTTGATAAGCAAAAAAATAATTCTCCCTCTGCGATATATTCCTTTCCTTCCAGAGTTTTCACCGGTGTCGCCGCAAACAATCCCCCATTTTCCAATGCCTTTGAAATTGTAATATGGTTTTTGAGTTTACCCAAATTTGCTGAAAATTTTAAAACATAGTCCTTGCCAATATAGAAAGCATTTTCATTCCTATTACCACTTCCATCGTAGTAAATATCAGAAATGGTTTCATTCTCCAATCCCCACTTCTTTAATATGCTTGTCGCTTTTTTATGTGTAACCATTACATGTTCCTCCTTAACAATATTGATTCTATAAGGCTTTTTCACCCTATGCAGTTTCAAGTACTGTGCAGGTGTACATCCAAATTCACGTGCAAATGCTTTGTAAAAGCCGGCATGTGTTTCAAAACCATACAGCAACGCCACATCTATCATTCTGCTTCCACATTTTATCTCATAGATAGCATTCAGCAATCTTCGCCTTAATATATATTGCATTACAGGTAATCCGACAGCGGTCTGAAACAATCTATAGTAATGGAACACTGAAAATCCGGCTCTCTCACTCAACTCTCCAGCTGAAATATCACACTTGATGTTATCTTCAATATAATCAATGCTATCTTGAATAATTTCTCTGTACACGCTTACACTCCTTTCCGTTTTTGTAGCTACACTCATATAATAACGCGACTTTTCCGAAAAACCTTTCCGTTTTTGCCATATTTAGAACTCTATAGCAGTAACATACCTTATTGGGTTAAAAATCAATGCCGCAGATACGCTCTGCGGCATTCACAATGTACATATTACCCCTTCCCATGTTTACTGCGCATCAATCACTGCCTTAATTCTCCTAACTCCTGCAGAAGAAGCTTCCTCTTTTAAAATCTTAAATGAAACAAGTTCCCCAGTATTCTTAGCATGAGGACCACCACAAATTTCTTTGGAATATCCAGGGATTGTATAAACCTTTACTATCTCTCCATACTTACCGGAGAATACACCGACAGCACCTTCTTCATATGCTTTCTCTGGTGTCATTTCTTCTAAAATTACATCTATATTTTTCTTGATAGCTTCATTCACAATTGCCTCTACCTGTGCAAGTTCCTCTTTAGTCACCTTTCTTCCAAAAGAGAAATCAAAACGCAAACGCTCGGAAGTAATATTGCTACCTCTTTGAGACACTTCGTCACCAAGAACCTTCCTTAATGCTCCGTTTAATAAATGTGTTGCCGTATGAAGCCTTGCTGTCTGTTCATTATTGTCAGCCAAGCCTCCTGCAAATTTCCCTGCTGCTCCTTGTCTGGATTTATTTTGATGCTCCTCAAATTTCTTATGAAATCCACCCATATCCACCTGATATCCTCTTTCCTGCGCAAGCTCTGATGTAAACTCAATTGGGAAACCATAGGTATCGTACAACTTAAATGCAAGCTCACCGCTAAGAATTCCACCTTGTGGGGTATTATCAAGATATCTGTTTGCCTTTTTTAAGCCATCATCCAAGGTCTTTGAAAACAAAGTATATTCCTTTTGCAATTGCTCTAAGATAAACTCTCTGTTTTCGCCAAGCTCCGAATAGGTTGTTTTGTATTGCTGAATAATTACATCTGACAGCTCACACAGATAATTTGTATTAATATCAGCTTTCTTAAACAATCGGATAATTCTTCGAATCAATCTTCTTAAGATATATCCCTGCTCTGTATTAGACGGACTAATCTTCATCGGATCGCCAAGAATAAATGTGGTAGTTCTGGTGTGCTCGCAAATAATTCTCCTATCTCTTTCCGTAAGAACTTTTCCTTCCCTGTCCAGAATCCCTTTGAGCTTTTCCATAACCGGTATAAATAATTCGGTATCATACACATTTGTTTTTCCGTTGAAAATAGTCAGTACACGCTCCAAGCCCATACCAGTATCCACATTTTTCTGTTTTAGCTCTGTAAAACTACCATCTGCCTCTTTGTTAAACTGCATAAAGACATTATTCCAAATCTCAACATACTTGCCGCAATGGCAGGATGGACCACAATTGGGACCACATTTTGGCTTACCCATATCATAGAATATCTCTGTGTCCGGTCCACAAGGACCAGTTTGCCCAGCGGGCCCCCACCAGTTATCTTCTCTGCCGTATCTGAAAATCTGTTCACTCCTAAGTCCATGGCTTTTCC
>JAFTXD010000095.1 GCA_017461775.1 Lachnospiraceae bacterium | reverse complement strand
GCTTTGGAAATTACTACGCATTTTTTCTAAGCCATGCAAACGTAGGGGAGGTATTCCCCACACAACATTCTCTTTCATATCATTCACATTTTGCAACAGTCCCATTAATCTGAGAATCTCACTTCAATACACTTTTCCATACTGAAAGAGTATAACACCGCTTTATCCACCGGCATCTGTAAGAGGTTTTCCAGAGCCTCCTTGTAATAACTCATCTGGGCTTCATATCTATCCCAAAGCTCTGCACCGGTGCTGACTCTGTCCGTCTTATAATCCACCAAAATAATCTTTCCATCCCGAATATAAAAGGCATCGATAATACCCTGTATCAGTACCTTTTCTGTAGCCGGGAACTCATTATTTAATCGATTCGCTGCGATACTATAGACAAAAGGCTGCTCACGGTAAAGCAGATTCTCTTTGGAAGCTTCCAACATCTCTTTTGCAAGCTCTGTATCAAAAAAGCCTTTCAATTTCTTAAAGTTCAACGCACCAAAATATTCTGCGGACAGTTTACCACCTTCTACATGCTCTTCCATGAGCTTCTTAATATCACAGCCCTCTCCCAGCACTTTCTGAAAGTCCAGAATCTCCATAGCTTTGTGGAAAGCATTACCTCTGGTGGTGGCACTGATGTTATCCTCAGATACTGCAACAAATTTCGGAACGTACTCTTTCATATCCTCTTCGCCATGCCCAAAGGCCTCAAAGGCCGCCTCATCCTTCTCTGCCATGGCAGCCATCTTCAGCTCGGATACGCTGGTTTTGGTATGAAGCTGGCTTAAGCTCTTATGGGCATATTCGTAGGAAAAACGCTTCTGAAGCTCCGCTAAAAGCTTTTCTGAAATCTGCTCCCCCGAATGCTCCAGCAGATATTTTTTCTCCACCAATGTCATATTTTCCCGCGCTTCCCGGGCAACTAAATCCAGCTCAGACGACACATACACCTTTATATATTCCTGACGAAGTACCGGCAATATAAAATCCAGATATCCACCTGCGCTCATAAATTCCAGATAACTTAATTTCTTTTCTTTGCGGTAGCTGGCCTTCTCCCACTTTTCTCCGGCATTCTTCACACAGGCAGTCATAATCAGCTTTTCTTTGGGTCTGGTAAGAGCTACATAAAGCACACGAAGCTCCTCCGCCAGATTTTCCTCTTTCATTTTCTCAGAAAGTGCCATTCTGCGAAGGTTCTTAACCTTATATCGTTCTTTATGATTCACATAATCTGTTCCAATTCCCAAATCCGCATCCAAAAGAAAGCTACTGCCCACCTCCTGCATATTGAAGCGCTTCCCAAGCCCTGCCACAAAGGTTACCGGGAATTCCAGACCTTTACTCTTATGGATACTCATAATACGCACTACATCTGCGTTTTCATCCAGAATATCCGCTTCACCAAAGTCCACATCATACTTTTCCAGCTTCTCAATGTATCTGACAAAATGGAACAAACCAAAGTAGCTGGTACTTTCAAAGTCGGATGCCTTGGTAAACAGCATCTCCACATTTGCCTTCCGTTTACTTCCTCCGGGCATTGCAGACACATAGGCCAGATAGTGATACTCATCCACCAAAGTCTCTAAAAGCTGGCGGATTGGCATATAGATACTGTATTCCCGGTATTTTGCCACCTGCGCAATAAAGTGGCGGCACTTTTCCTGTAGCGGTTCCTCGTCTCCCTGCTGCTCATAAAAAAACACATTCTCCCAGAGAGAGCACTTTTTATCCTTACAGCGCACAAGGGCAATCTCTTCCTCGCTAAATCCGCCGAATATGGACTTCATCACTCCATACAGCGGAATATCCTGAGTAGGATTATCCAGCACCCTTAAGAAGGATAATAGCTCCTGCACCTCTGTAGCACTGAAATACCCGGTCTTGGAAGTGATATAAACCGGAATCCCCTCCTCCTCAAGTACCTTCTTAAACTCCTCGTCCCAGCCACTGTTGGTACGAAGCAAAATAACAATATCTTTGTACCTCACCGGGCGAAGAGCACCGGTCTCTTTATCGGTTACCTGAAAATCCTTTTGTAGTTCCTTAATCCGCCCTGCAATCATCCGAGCCTCCAGCTCCTTCCCGGAAAGTCCGGTAGCTTCGCTGTCACTATCCATTAACAGAAGCTCGCTGTCCATACCTGCTGCTTCCGGATACTCTGCTCCCACATAAAGAGCCGCATCCTTATCATAGACGATTCCACCCTTATCCTCATCCATGAGTCCCTCAAAAATGCTGTTTACCGTATCGATTACTTCCTTTCTGCTTCGGAAATTTTTACTCAAATCAATACGCTGGGTAAGTCCCTCTTCATGAGTATAAGTCTGCTGCTTTTCCAAAAACAAATCCGGTCTTGCCAGACGGAACTTATAAATACTCTGCTTCACGTCACCTACCATTAAGCGGTTATACTTTCCCATTTCTTCCCCTGAGATTGCTCCCAGAAGATACTCCTGCACCAGATTGCTGTCCTGATACTCATCAATCAGAATCTCATGAAAATACTCCTGATATTCCATTGCCACATTGCTTGGAATAACTGCATCCCCATCACGCTTTAGCAAAATCTCCAGTGCATAGTGCTCCATATCTGAAAAATCTACCAGCTTCTTCTCCTGCTTGGCTGCAAGGAACCGGTCATAATAGTCCACCGTAAGGTCTACCAGCTGATTTACCGCCGTGGAACACCTCTGAATATGAGATACCACCGTCTCTAAGGGGATTGCAAAAAACTTGTTCTGCACACCGGAGATCAGCTTTTTCAAAGCATCACGTAGATCCTTAGCCGCCTGACGCTTCTGGGCATTTACAGAGTCATCCTTTTTTGCAGAAAGACGGCCGAAGATCATTTTATCAAATGCCAGTGCATAATCTGACAAACTATTACACGCAAGAAGCTTCTCCACCATTTCACACTCATCTTCCACCAGCTCCGCGTACATATATGGTCCATCCGCTTCCTCACAGATTTGCAAAAGTTTCCTATATTCAGCGCAGATATCCCTGCTGATTTTCTGCAAATGTTCTGTTAAAATCCGGGCAAAGGGTGCCTCCTCTAACGCTTCTACAGAGGAAATACGATAGTCATTCTTTCGCTCCAAAAGCCACTGTCTGGGCCATGGATTACTAGATGCCACCCGGAAAAGCTCCCGAATATACTCCTCCAACTGCTTTTCCTTGCCGGAGGGGCAGAAAAACTCCACCATCTCTCCAAAGTCCTCTGTGGCCTGTGCAAAATAATCCTCCAAAAGACCATCCATCACATCTGCGGAAAGAAGCTTGATTTCCCCTTCATCAGCAATACGGAACGCCGGATCCAACCCGATTTCATTAAAGTGGTTCCGTAATATATACAAACAAAAGCTGTCAATGGTGGTAATCTGTGCATTATGAAGAAGGGTGGCCTGTCTTGCAATATGCTCATTTTCCGGATGCTCCAAAAGCTCTCTTGCAATTCCGGAAGAAATACGTTCTCTCATCTCCGCCGCAGCAGCCTTGGTAAAGGTTACAATTAAAAGCCTGTCAATATCCACTGACCTTTCTTCATCGCATACCATGCGGATGATTCGCTCTACCAGAACCGCCGTCTTACCGCTTCCTGCTGCCGCTGAAACTAAAATATTCCGCTTATGAAGGTCAATGACCTTCTGCTGGTCCGGTGTATATGAAAATCCCATGCTTTAGGTCTCCTCCTTCATCTTCTTTAATACCTCTGTATCCTCCAGCTTTTCCAGCATGCGCTTCTCATATCCGGGAATGGCCGGATCAAAGCCGCAGACCTTTTTAAAGCTGCAGAATGTACATGCACCCCTGTCTCCCTGCTCATACGGGTTACATGCTGTAGGTCCATCCAGCAGCTCCCTGGCGAGACCTCGTACCTTTCGGCTGACAGATCCGGACACAATACTCAGTTCCGCCCTACTCATGACACTG
>JAFTXD010000094.1 GCA_017461775.1 Lachnospiraceae bacterium | reverse complement strand
GCTGATTTCGTACTTGATTTCGTTGGGATTGGGATTCTTGGCGGCGATGACAATTTCCGTAGCCTCTTCTCCCAGCTTTTTCAAAATCTTATCGATACCTTTGTCAAAAAGATAATTGGTATAAGAACCATCCTTGGGGTGAATCTTACGGTCCTGAATTACCTGGAATACAGATTCAAAAACCTTTAATGGGTTTTCCGCTTCCTCGTACTCCTTCTTTACGATTTCGTTAAAGAAGCAGCTGTAAGCGCCGGTGTGGCAGGCGGCGCCCACCTGGGAAACCTTTGCCAAAATAGTATCCTTGTCGCAGTCACAGGTCAGGGATTTCACATACTGGAAATGTCCACTGGTTTCCCCCTTAAGCCATTGGGCATTGCGGCTTCTGCTGTAGTAATTCATTTTACCGGTCTTTAAGGTATCCAGATAGGCCTGCTCGTTCATATACGCCATCTGGAGCACCTCGCCGGTTTTATAATCCTGTACGATAACCGGTACCATGCCATCGGAATTCTTTTTGAAATCCGCCCACTGGTACGCTGCTTTTAAAGAATTCACTTCCATACCGTTCTGTTCACAAAGCTCCTTTAATGCAGTGATTTCCTTTGCATTATCGTTCATGGCATTGCCGGTGATTCCGCATACGTTTTCGTAAGCAAGCACCTCTAACAGCTTATTTAATGCAATCTGCTGTACGCATACAAGGGTGGGAAGTGCGGACCCCTGCTCTTCCTTCAGAAGATGTGGATTCAACAGCACCAGACCGCTGGCATAGCTTTCCACTCTTTCCCGGTATTTGCTCATCACCTCGCTGTCGCTGTAGGATACCCAGATTTTGTCCTTACCGAATTTTAAGGATACCTCCTCGGTAATCTCGATATTGGAGAGCTTGCTGTAGTCCAGAACCGCTCTTTTACATCCGGTGTAAAGAATCTTCTTTACATCCTCCATGCGCTTGATATTTCCGGTGCCCATCACATCAATTTCACAGGTAGCGCAGATTTCTTTCATAATATCCAGGGACTGGTCATGTTCACTGTCCGTTTCTGACATATCAAAAATCAGGAGCTCATCCGCATTATTGTCGCTGTAGTATTTCGCCAACTTTACCGGGGACTCATCTACCACGGTAGTATCTAACTGTGATTTTACTGCGTTGCCACGATATAAATAAATACAAGGAATAAATTTCTTTATATACATTTGTGTAAACCTCTTACGTAAAAAATAATTTATAAGCTGCCCTTAGTGCTGAGTACATCGGTGATACGCTCATCCATACCGGTAGCTACGTCCAGAGCCTTGGCAAAGGCCTTGAAAATTGCTTCGCTCATATGATGGTTGTTGCCGGGGGTCAGCATCTTGATGTGCAGATTCATTCCCGCGCTATAGGATACCGCGTAGAAGAATTCACGGATCAGCTCCGTATCCAAATCTCCGATTTTCTCTGTGGTAAAGTCGCATTCAAACTGTAAATATGGTCTGCCGCACAAATCCACGGCACACAGAGCCAGACACTCATCCATGGGAAGGATGAAGTAACCGTATCTGCGGATTCCCTTCTTATCCCCCACAGCCTCTTTAATGGCCTGACCTAAAACAATACCCGCATCCTCTACGGTGTGGTGTCCGTCCACCTTTAAATCGCCGGTAATCTTACATTTCAGATCAAAGAAGCCGTGCTTTGCAAAGCCCTCTAACATGTGGTCGAAAAAGCCGATACCGGTATCTATTTCGGAATTGCCGGTACCATCAATATTTAAAATAATCTGAATGTCTGTTTCTTTGGTTTTACGATTTACCGTTGTGCTACGTGCCATAAATATACCCTCTTTAAATTATTCAAAACGAACTGCAATACTGTTTGCATGAGCGGTAAGTCCTTCGCTCTTTGCAAAGGTTTCAATATCCACATGCACCTTTTCCAGTGCCTCTTTAGAGTAGGAAATGATGCTGGTTTTCTTAATAAAATCATCCACATTCACCGGTGAGAAGAACTTGGCGGTTCCGTTGGTAGGTAAAATGTGGTTTGGTCCTGCAAAGTAGTCTCCCAAAGGCTCGGAGGAATATTCCCCTAAGAAAATCGCTCCCGCATTCTTAATCTTGGTCATGGTATCGAAAGGATTCTTTGTGAGAATTTCCAAGTGCTCGGAGGCGATTTCATTGGCTGTTTCGATGGCCTGTTCCATGGAATCTGCCACTAAAATGTAGCCGTAATTCTCTAAGGATTTCTCAATAATCGGCTTTCTGGAAAGCTCTGCGGTGAACTTATCCACTTCCTCGGAAACCTTCTTAGCTACCTCCATGGAGGTGGTGATTAAGATTGCGCTGGCAAGCTCATCATGCTCTGCCTGGGAAAGCAAATCTGCGGCAATATATCTTGGATTAGCAGATTCATCTGCAAGTACAAGGATTTCGCTGGGGCCTGCGATGGAGTCAATACTAACATACCCATAAACCGCTTTTTTAGCCAGAGCAACGAAAATATTGCCCGGTCCGGTGATTTTGTCCACCTTAGGAATGGATTCCGTACCATATGCCATAGCCGCAATTGCCTGGGCGCCACCCACCTTATAAATAGTATCTACACCTGCAATATCTGCGGCAACTAAAGTGCCCGGATTTACCTTGCCGTCCGCTCCCGGAGGAGTGGTCATAACGATTTCCGGTGCCCCTGCTACCTTTGCAGGAATGACGTTCATCAGTACGCTGGAGGGGTAAGCAGCCTTACCGCCGGGAACATATACGCCGGCTCTTTGGATGGGGGTAATCTTCATACCTAAAATGGTACCGTCCTCCTTGGCATCAAACCAGCTGTTGCGCACTTGTTTTGCGTGGAAAGCACGGATATTCTCTGCAGCTCTCTTCATAACCTCCACAAGCTCCGCATCCATCTGTGCATAGGCTTCTGCAATTTCTTCTTTGGATACGACGATATTATCAGGGGTCAGGGTAAAGCGGTCAAATTTTAAGGTGTAGTCGAAAACTGCCTTATCCTTATTCTGCTTTACATTCTCGATAATCTCATTTACTACGGATTCGTATTCTGTATAGTTATTGGGACTTCTCTTTAAGAGGTCGTCCATAATACTCTTGGTGGTTTCTTTTGTTAAGCTTACGATTTTCATTCTAATTTTCTTCCTTTAATTTTGCTCTTAACTTGCTGAGTAAATCCTTGATTCTCTCAGACTGCATCTGCATACTTACCGGATTTACAATCATTCTGGCAGAAAGAGGACAAATCTCCTCAAGTACTTCTAACCCGTTTTCACGTAAGGTGGAACCTGTTTCTACGATATCTACAATGACATCGGAAAGCTCCACAATAGGGCCCAGCTCCACAGAGCCGTTTAATTTGATAATATCCACGGTCTGATATTTCTGATTGTAAAAATAATCCTTGGCAATTTTAGGGTACTTGCTGGCCACACGGATACGCTCGTGGTGCTGAAGAAGCTCCTTTGCAGAAGCCGGTCCGCAGACACACATACGACACTTTCCAAAGCCCAAATCCAGTACTTCGTATACATTACGGTTCTCTTCTAAAATAGTATCCTCACCTACCACACCGATATCTGCCGCACCATATTCTACATAAGTGGGCACGTCCGGTCCCTTGGATAAGAAGAAACGAAGCTTTAATTCTTCATTGACAAAGATTAATTTGCGGGAATCCTTGTCCTTCATTTCTTCGCAGGTGATGCCGATTTCCTCCAAAAGCTCCAGCGTCTTTTTAGCCAGTCTTCCTTTGCCCAGGGCAAAAGTTAAATATCTATCCTGATTCATGCTTGTTCCTCCTACACATCCGTCTCGGGCACCAGACATACTGCCTTGCCCTGACTGCGCATGGTAATGGCCTGGGACAGCTTTGCGGAATAATTGTCCTTTGTATAGTGGATGGTCTCCACGCAGGTGCTGTTTTCAAAGCATACCTTTTGACGGTCCAAAGCCTCCATCAGCTCATCAATGACTACACAGAAGCCAATCGCAGCGGCATCTTTACCAAATTTCTGTAACAAATTGTTATAGCGACCACCCTTTACAATAGCATCTCCCAGACCATAGGTATAGGCCTTGAAGATAAGTCCGGTATAATAATGATATTTGCTGAGCATACCAAGGTCAAAGCACACATAGGATTCACAGCCATATAATTTTAATGCCTCATAGATAGCCTCCAGACGTGCGATGGCGTTCAAGGCTCTCTCATTGGTAATATGTTTTTTTACCTCGCAGATGGTCTCTAAATTGCCATAGAGGTCTGCTACCTGTAAAAGGGCACTCTTGTGAGGCTCCGCTACATTACAGCGGTCCAGAAGCTCCTCTGCGCCAAAATAATTTCTGCCGGAAATATAATCACGAAGAACCTTTTCTGTATCTTCCTCCAGATTTGCTTCCTCGCATAAGCCCTTAAAGAAATCCTCGTTGCCCACAGTTAACTGGAAGCATTTCAAGCCGGAATTTTTTAAGAGGGTAATTACCATGGAAAGCATCTCTGCATCCGCTTCCACGCTTCCATCATTGATCAATTCTGCACCCATCTGGGTAACTTCCTTTAATTTCCCCTGTAAATTGGATACATTGGTAAAGGTGTTGCCAATGTAGCAAAAGCGCACCGGAAACTCGTCATCCATATGATACTTTGCCGCACATCTTGCGATGGAGGGGGTAAAGTCGGGACGAAGCACCAATGTATTTCCTTCCTTGTCAAAGAACTGATACATTTCCTTGGAAGGTGTCGTACCGATTTCCTTGGAAAAAACCTCTTTAAACTCGAAGGTCGGGGTCTGTATATCCTGATAACCATACAAAAAGAAGGTACGGTGAATCTGTTCCTCTAAATGCAGCTTTCTGTGAATCTCTTTGCCGTATATATCGCGGACACCTTCGGGAGTATGGATTAATTCTTTACTCATTGTTAATACCTCATTCTAAAACTTTATCACTGTAAAGTGCTAACTGGGTAGCACAATAAAGAAAACATTTCTTGTAGTATACTCGTTTGCTTTCTACTTGTCAAGCATTTAACATTCTTTGTGTCCACTATTCTTCTCTTGTCTCCAAATCCAGCTGCAGGGTATCCAGATAAGGTACTAAAATACCGTGTTTTTTGGGTAAAACGAAAGCCATGTCCAGTTCGTCGAAGCGAAAGCTCTTCCGTCCGCCCTCCTGAGCTCTTTTCCAGAAAAAGAAAAGCTTGTCAAAGGGCAGATAATACAGCAAATCCTTGTGGGAGTAATAAATCAGGATAAAGGATATGCCACCCTGTTTTTCAAAATTCTCCATAAAGGCGACCTGATGTGGGTGAATATTCTGTAGTGCAAAGGTATCCACCGCACATTCCTTGGCGTCGAAGCACACCGGAATCCCCTGTACGGCACCGATATAGTCCACGGTACTCTTCTGCTCAAAATAGGCAAGGGTAATCTGGTGATTTTCTTTATCGATTTTCATAGGAGTAATGGGGGTAGGTACTTTTTGAATGATGGCCAGCCCATTCTCCGCGTATTTTTCATTGGTTCGGTTAATCATATCCTCCAGGGTGGAACCACGAAGACCTCTGGAATTCCATGTAGCCATTTATGTAAGCTCCTTTAAAATGGATGTAAATTTCGTAGGTAGAGGTGCAATAAAGCTTTTTTCACTTAAAGCGGCCAGACTACCCTCTATAGGTGGGAATTCCACCCGGTAGGCATGAAGCAGCTGATTTTGCAAAGAAAAACGCTTACGCATCTGCTCATTTTCTTTTTTATGACCGTATTTTCCATCGCCGATAAGCCCATGGCCGATGGAGGCTAAATGGGCACGAATCTGGTGAGTTTTCCCGGTAATCAGGTCCACCTCTAAGTAGGTATACTTTCCATCAGAAAGAAGCCTAAGAGGTTCAAAAGCAGTCTGAATCTGACTTCCCTCCACAGAAATGGTTACAATATTTTTCCGATAATCCTTTTCCAGACTTCCGGTTATGGTAGCACTTTGGTCGATACGTCCCACGCAGATAGTGCGATAAAACTTACTCATTGCTCTGTCGTGGATAAGCTTGGATAAGCCTTGGCTTCCGGCAAGGGACTTTCCACAGAGGACAAGACCGCTGGTATTTCGATCCAAACGATTACATACGGAGGGTTTAAATAAGGAAAGCTCCTCGGGGGTAATCTTCTTATGATGGAGGAGATAACCGATAAGCCATTCGTTTAAGCTTAGGTCTGTAGGTGCAGCCTTCTGCGTCAAAGTACCAACAGGCTTATTTAAGAAAAGAACATTCTCATCTTCATATATAACAGTAATCCCTTTCAAGGTCTGATAAGCCTTTTCGTATTCCTTGACATCCAGTGCTTTTTGAGGTGCTGCGCCGGCTGTGTCAGCTTTTCTTCCGGTAAACTTCTCAAAGGTTTCATCCGCAAAAAAGAAGCTGATCTCATCGCCCATATTCAAAATTTCTTTTCCCTCCGCTTTTTTACCATTCAAGGTAATGTTTTTCTTGCGGAGCATTTTATATAAGAAACCACTTCCGGCCTGGGGCATAAACTTTTGTAAAAACTTATCAAAGCGCTGCCCTGCCTGATTCTTTTCAATAACGAATTTCTGCATATTGCTCCTTACAGCGATACGGATAAAAGAGTACTGAGAATGGAGACGGTCAGCTTTTCATCGGACTCTAATTCCTGCAGCTGGCCTAATCTCTCCACATATTTGTTCACATCCGTAAAAACTTTAATGGTTACATTTTTTATATTATCTGCCTTAAGAATTTTATCGAGATGCTTCTGAAACTCTTTTTCCTTAAAGGAGGGTTCCGTAGTTACACCACAAATCGTATTTCCGCAGACTACCAGATGGTCCACCTTAAAGGTATCCTGATAAGCGGTAAAAACACAATCGTATAAATGATCCAAATCCCCCGTCGCTTCCGCAACCCGCTCTGCAACCTCCGCCGGGCAGCTTTTGTACTTAAGGTACATAATGGTCTGCACCAGACTTCTGCATGCCGGCAAAAATCCCACTACCGCTACAATGGTCAGATAATTGACGTTGGAGCCGGTGGTAACGTAGCCCGCAATATAAAGGGACAAGGGAAGGGCAAATAAAATTGCCGTTTTTATAAGTTCATACTTTTTCTGTGTATCTATGTAATTTCTCTGCCCCTTGGCAAGTGCAGGAGAAATCAGTCTTCGAAAGTTAAATTTTTCTGTCATTGGTACTCCTTATTTCTTTAATCCTCTGATAAGCGGCAGTAAAATTCCGTGAGGAACTACCTTACAAAGTGCCTGGAAGCCGATCATAGGCACAGAATATACGGACTGGGTCTTCTTATTGCAGGAATCTCGCAGCGCCCTTTTCACCACACTGTATGCATCCGCCATCACATATTTCTTGATGGCAAGAACGCCGTGGCCACTGCCCTCTGCAATATCAAAGAATTCGGTATCTACGGGACCGGGACATACGCTGGTGACATAAATCTCCCTGTTCTTCAGCTCCTGTGAAAGAGCCAGGGAAAAGCTGTTCACATAGGATTTTGTAGCAGCATATACAGCAAATCCGGGCTGTGGAATAAAGGAGGCACTGGAGGCCATATTGATGATTCTGGAATTCTTAACCATAAACGGAAGGCAGGTATGGGTAATATGGGTCAGTGCTTCACAATTGGTACGCACCATACCCGTCTGCTCTTCTACGGATAAGGCTTCAAAATCACCTAAAATACCATAGCCGGCGCAGTTTACCAGCATACGAATCTGACAGTCGTGGTCAGAAAGCAT
>JAFTXD010000093.1 GCA_017461775.1 Lachnospiraceae bacterium | reverse complement strand
ATTCAAGGAATCAAACCCCAACTATTGACAGAGAGCCGAAATAAAAAGGGCCACCGCGTAAGCGGTAGCCTAAAGTAGACTGTAACTAGTCGTTAGTGTAGTTGTCGAAGTAGCCCTGGATTAAGATGACCGGAGTTCCCTTGTCGCCGGAACCGCTGGTTAAGTCGCAGAGAGAACCGATTAAGTCGGTGAGCTGTCTTGGGGTAGTACCCTGAGAAGCCATGTTACCAACTAAGTTGTCGCCCTTGGTCTTGATGCTGTTGGAAATCGCTTCCTTCAGCTCAGCGCCGCTGAGGTTTGCAAAATCGTTGTCTGCTAAATACTTCAGCTTTAACTCGTTAGGAGTACCGATAAGACCATCGGTAAATGCAGGAGATACGACAGGGTCTGCAAGCTCCCAAATCTTTCCCTGAGGATCCTTGAAAGCGCCGTCGCCGTAAACCATAACCTCTACGTGCTTACCGGTCTTTTCTAAAATCTGTGCTTGAATGTCCAGAACTAAATCCTTGCACTCATTAGGGAATAATTTAATTTTGTCCTCGGTAGACTTGTTGGAACCAAGTAAACCGTATTTTGCATTGAAGCCGCTTCCGTTTATGGAAGAGGTCATAATATCATCTAAGCCGCATACAACCTTTGCGCCGTTCTCTCTTAAGATACGCTTGGTACGGACACGGGTGTGAATGTCACAGTTGATAATACAATCTGTATAATTAAGAATCGTCTTAGCCTGATTTGCAAAGATTACCTCAACCTCTGCACCAGCTTCCTTGATGATATTAGAGTAGTACTCCACATAGTCAACACCGGTGAACTCGTGAACATTCTCACCGAATAATTCACGATACTTCTCTAAGGTTAATACATCAGAGTAAGGATTGATGCCTGCCTCGTCAAGCTGGTCGTAAGTAAGAAGTGCATTACCAACCTCATCGCTTGGGTAGCTGAGCATTAATACAACCTTCTTGCAACCCATTGCAATACCCTTTAAGTTGATTGCAAAACGATTACGGGAAAGGATAGGGAAGATAACACCTACGGTCTCTCCGCCTAACTTTGCTTTTACATCCGCTGCAATGTCCTGAACAGTAGCATAGTTACCCTGCGCACGTGCAACGATAGACTCTGTCAATGCGATAACATCTCTGTTGCGTAACTCAAAGCCTTCGCTGGCAGCTGCTTCCAATACGCTGTTAACTGTCATGTCCACCAGATTGTCGCCTTCACGAATGATAGGGCAACGAATACCTCTTGAAACTGTACCGACTCTTCTTTCCATAATTTTTATCCTCTTTTTCAAAGTTTATGTGTCAAAAAACACGAACCAATTATACACCTACTATCACGATAGTGCAAGAAAGTATGAAAAATTTAATTGTGTGACTTCTTTTGAAATGTGAACAAATTATGAGGAAAAATGCATGCAATTAGTTGAAAGATGCGCATATTTTGGGTAGACTGAAATAAGAAGTATCTTTAAAGGAAAAGAGGAAACCTATGAACATCAGAAAAGCGAAATTACAGGAATTAGAACAAATAGAGGCGATTTACGCCAGAGCCAGAAGCTATATGAGGCAGACCGGAAATCCCAATCAGTGGCAGGACAAGTATCCGCTGACAGAGTGGGTGGTACGGGATATTGAGAATGGCGATTTATATGTGTGCGAGGAGGAGGGAGAGCTTCTGGGGGTATTCTATTTCTCTTTGGAGCCGGACCCGGACTATGTGGTGATTGAGGATGGGGCATGGAGAAGTGATGCGCCCCATGGCATCATTCACCGGGTGGCCAGCAGTGGCATACGAAAAGGAGTGTTCCCCTTCATTTTGAATTATTGTAAGGGTATTATCGGTAATATCCGGATGGACACTCATGCGGAAAATAAGGTAATGCAGCATGTACTGGAAAAGCAGGGCTTCGTACATTGCGGTACTGTTTATGTCAGAGGGGATAGTCCGCGAATGGCGTATCAGTTTATAGAGGAGTGAAACTATGCAGCTCTACGATTACGAGAGAGAACATTTGGATAGATTACGAAGTGGACTTGCGGAGTGTGCGGTGCTTTTAAAGAAGAACGGTTCTTTTCCGCTGAATGCTCCCTGTAAAATCGCAGCCTACGGGGGCGGCGTGCGTGGTACCGTAAAGGGTGGCAGCGGCTCCGGGGAGGTGAACTCCCGGTATTTTGTGAATGTGGAAAAGGGGCTGGAGGATGCCGGATTTACCATTACCACCAAGGCCTGGCTGGATGGATATGATAAGGCGTATCAGCAAGCCGGGAAGGAATTTCATAAGGAGATAAAAGCCAGAGCCAGGAAAAAACATACCCTTGCCTTGATAGAGGGAATGGGAGCAGTGATGCCTGCGCCGGAGTACGAGCTTCCTCTGACGTATGACGCAGAGGCGGCCATTTATGTGGTTTCCCGTATTTCCGGAGAGGCAAATGACCGTAGGCCGGTGGCGGGAGATGTGCTTTTGACGGCGTCGGAAATCCGAGACATTCTGGCTCTGGATAAAAGCTTTGACAAATTTATGCTGGTTTTGAATGTGGGAGGCGTAGTGGATTTGACCCCGGTGGCACAGGTATCCAATGTTCTGGTGCTGTCCCAGCTGGGAACGGAGACCGGAAGCGCGCTGGCAGACATTCTGCTGGGGAAGAGCTGTCCTTCGGGCAGACTGACCACCACATGGACGGGCTGGGAGGACTATGCTTCTATCGGAGATTTCGGGGAAAGGGATGATACCGATTACCGGGAAGGTGTCTATGTAGGCTACCGGTATTTTGACTCTGTTGGCAAAAAGCCCCTGTTCCCCTTCGGATATGGCCTTGGATACACGGATTTTGCCCTATCCGGGCAGAAATTCACCATGGATGGGGAAATAGTCACATTATGGGTAAATGTGGCTAATTCAGGCAAATACGCAGGCAGAGAGACCCTGCAGGTGTATGTGTCCTCCCCAAAGGGAGAGCTGGATAAGCCCTATCAGGCGCTGGTGGGCTTTGGAAAGACCGGGCAGCTGATGCCGGGGGAGGAGGAAACGGTAGAAATTACCTTCCGCCTTTCGGAGCTGGCATCTTATAATAGCAAAAGAGAAGCTTATGTGCTGGAAAGAGGAAATTATATTCTTCGAGTGGGAACAAGCAGCGCAGATACAGAGGTCTGTGGAATTCTGCATCTGGAAGAAACGGCAGAGACCTTCCGGGTAAGTAATCTTTGCAGCGCAAGTGGGTTTGAAGATTGGAAACCGGAAAAGGAGCCGCCGGAGGAAGAATTAAAGGATGTTCCTGTGTGGGAGGTGTTGTCAAAGGATATCCCCCACCGCAGTGCAGTTTATGAGGCGGACGAGGAAATCAATGATTTTGCAAAAAAACTTACGGATGAGGAGCTGGCACGAATCAATATTGGTACCCTGAAAAAGGGCGGTATACAGAGTATCATCGGAAATGCCAGTGACAGGGTGCCAGGTGCGGCGGGAGAGAGTACTTCCTCTCTGATAGAAAAGGGACTTCCGGGAATGGTGATGGCCGACGGTCCTGCGGGACTTCGCTTAAGTCCCCTGTATTATCGGGATAAGAAGAAGGTACATACCTTTGAGCCAACGGTGCCGGCAAGTGTGCTGGAATATTTGCCCAGTACCCTTGCACGGTTTTTAGGCAGGACGCCCCGGGTAAAGAGGGGGGCGGATATTCAGGAGCAGTATACTACCGCAATCCCTATCGGTACCGCTATTGCTCAGAGCTGGAATATAGATTTTGCCCGTGTTTGCGGAGAGATTGTGGCAGAGGAGATGGAAAGGTTTGGGGTGCAGCTGTGGCTGGCTCCGGCGCTGAATATTCACCGGAATATTCTCTGTGGAAGAAATTTTGAGTACTTCTCTGAGGACCCGCTTCTTAGCGGAAAAATGGCAGCGGCCATAACACGGGGCGTAGAAGAACGACCGGGCTGTGGCGTGACCATCAAGCATTTTGCGGCAAACAATCAGGAGACCAACCGCTATAATAACAGCAGTAATGTCAGCGAGCGTGCTCTGCGGGAGATTTATTTAAAGGGCTTTGAAATCTGTGTCAGAGAAATGCAGCCCGCAGCGGTGATGACTTCGTATAATCTGATAAACGGTGTACACACCGCAGAGAGCAGGGGGCTGATTCAGGATATCCTGCGCCGGGAATGGGGCTTTGAGGGCATCGTGATGACGGACTGGATTACCGCAGGCTTTATCCTAAGCTTCGGTGCTCATTATGCTCCTCCTCATGCAGGAAGGGTGGCTGCGGCAGGAAGTGATTTATTTATGCCGGGCAGTAAGAAGGATTATAAAGAGGTTTTGCAGGCACTGAGGACGGGAGTGCTGACCAGAAAACAGCTGGAAATCAGTGCTACCAGAGTACAGAAAATGGCGTTAAGGCTGACAAGGAGGAACGGAAATGAAGAATCATAACCAGGTAACCTATGGTCTGGGAACATTGGGAAGGGATATGGTGTATACCTTAATCAGTATGTATCTCATGTTTTATCTGACAGATGTGTTGCAGCTGTCCACTACAGTGCTGTGGTGGGTAACGGCTATTATTATGGCGGCAAGAGTGTTTGATGCCTTCAATGACCCGATTATGGGTGTGATTGTGGATAATACCCATACCAGGTACGGGAAATTCAAGCCATGGATTTGTATCGGTGCCATATTATCCGGAATTCTGACGGTAGTGTTGTTTGCGGATTTCGGTCTGACAGACGGGGCGTTTATCGCCGTGTTTGGAATTACTTATGTGGCGTGGGGCATCAGCTACACCATGCACGATATTTCTTACTGGTCCATGCTGCCTACCTTAAGTCAGGACCTTCGCATGCGTGAGAAAATCGGCTCCGTGGCGCGTATCTGTGCCAGCATCGGTCTCTTTGCGGTAGTATCCTTAGTGGTGCCCATCACCACCATGCTGGGAGAGGCTTCCGGTTCATTGCAAAAGGGATATTTCCTCTTTGCCATAATCACGGTGGTGTTCATGTGGGTGTTCTTATGCTTTACCGTATTTGGGGTAAAAGAACCACGACTGCAAAATCAGAGCCGGGCGGAGCATACTTCCTTAAAGGAGCTGGTACGCATTATCTTTAAGAATGACCAGCTTTTGGTAACGGCGGTGGCGATGGCACTTTTCATGATTGGGTATTCCACAACCACCAGCTTTGGACTTTATTATTTCAAGTATGTGTACGGTGACGAGGGAATGTACTCCATCTTTGCACTGATTCTGGGGGTATCCCAGATTTTTGCACTGGCGGTGTTCCCTGTATTCGGAGCGAAATTTACCCGAAGGAAGCTGTATACCGCAGCAACGTTTATGGTCATTATCGGATATGTGATTTTCTTCTTTGCACCCACAGATACCATGCTGTTTATCGGCGTGGCGGGACTGATTCTTTTCATCGGACAGGCGTTCATTCAGGTGCTTACTTTGATGTTTCTTACCGACAGTGTGGAGTATGGCGAGTGGAAATTCGGAAAGCGTAACGACAGTGTTACCTTTTCCCTACAGCCCTTTATCAACAAGATGGGCGGAGCTATTGCCAGCGGTATTACGGGAGCGACCGTGATTATCTCCGGCATGAGTGAGGCAACGGGACCACAGGATATGAGCAGTGATGGCCTTTTGATTTTAAAGGTGGCAATGATGATTCTGCCGTTGATTTGTATTGTGATTGGCTTTGTGATTTATCGGAGAAAGTACATTTTGGATGAAAAGATGTATGCAAAGATTGTGGAGGAGTTACATGAGCGAAACAAATAAAGTGACACTGGAAAGTACCGTGGGTGAGCTGTATGCCACACCCATCGGACACGATACCATGGCTAAGGTGGTGATGCAGCTTGGTGCCCCGGAGGTGCTTCTTAAGAAAGGCCCACTGGCGAGAATGAAGCTGAAAACTCTGGCAAAGACCACGGAGAAGGTGCTGGGGAAGGAGTTCTTTGAGGTGCTTCTGCATCTGGTGAACAGTGAGAAGGATATGCCGGCAATATCCAAGGGAGAAATTACCCGGAAGTGGTGGAAGGAAGCGGTATTTTACCAGATTTACCCTAGAAGCTTTTATGATACGGATGGGGATGGAATCGGGGATTTGCGCGGTATCATCGAGAAGCTGGATTACCTTAAGGAGCTGGGAGTAACGGCTCTGTGGCTTTCACCCATTTACGATTCCCCCAACGATGATAATGGGTACGATATCCGGGATTACCACAAAATCATGGAAGAGTTCGGTACCATGGAGGACTTTGAGGAGCTGCTGGCAAAGGCTCATGAAAAGGGGATGAAGCTTATCATGGATTTGGTAATCAATCATACCTCGGATGAGCATAGGTGGTTTCAGGAGGCGCTGAAGAATCCGGATTCCAAGTACCGGAATTATTACCATTTCCGCAAGGGGGATGGTACGGATACGCCTCCTAACAACTGGACCAGCTTTTTCTCCGGCCCGGCATGGAATCATTATGAAGAGAAGGATGACTGGGCTCTGCATCTGTTTTCTAAAAAGCAGATGGATTTAAACTGGGATAATCCTCAGGTGCGGGAAGAACTGGTAAATATGATTAACTGGTGGCTGGACAAGGGCGTGGACGGCTTCCGTATGGATGTGATTAATTATATTTCCAAGGAGCCGGGACTTCCCGATGGAAATGAGGTCATCGGGAAGATGATGGGCTTTTCCGGTATTGAAAAGTATTACTACGGGCCCAATTTACATAAATATCTGCGACAGGTGCGGGAGGAGGCTTTTGATAAGTACGGAGCCTTTTCTGTGGGCGAGACGCCGGGAGTGGGCATCAATATGTGCCGGCTTCTTACCGGAGAGGGGCGTAAAGAGCTGGACATGGTCTTTTCCTTCGACCATCTGGAGACACCGGGACATGTGCGTATGGACGATTATGAGTACGACTTGAATTTCTACAGGGATTACATTTGTGAATGGGTGGGAGGTTATGGCAACAACTGCTGGATGTCCCTGTTTTACAACAACCACGACAATCCCCGGATGATTAGTAAGGTGACCAAGGATGCTGCGTATTATCCGGTGTTATCAAAGCTTTTGGCAGTGATACAGCTGACCATGAAGGGTACGCCTTTTATCTTCCAGGGGGATGAGATGGGGCTTTCCAATTATGCATTTACCTCCATGGAGCAGGTGACGGATGTGGAGGCAAAGGGGTATTATCAGGAGCTTCTGGACAAGGGAAAGAGCCCGGAGGAGGCCTTCGCTACCATCCTTGCCGGCACCAGAGAGCACTGCCGCGTACTGCTTCCATGGAATGAGAAGTTACCTTCTTATCACGAAGGGCTGATTCAGGAAATCAACGAGGATGTGCAGGAGACTTATCGCAGGCTGATTGCGCTGCGTAAGGCGGATGAGACTCTGGTATATGGTGATTTTAAGGTACTAAACACCAAAAAGGACCGTTTTACCTACAGTCGAAGCCTTGGTGGCAGCAGATATATTATTGATTGCAACCTTGGTAAGCGTAGGCAGAAGGCCTATAGTTCCCGGGGGGACTACGAGCTGGTTTACACCTCTGCTGCATGGGGGGAAGGATATCTCCAGCCTTATGAGGCGAGGATTTGGAGGAAGAAGTAGATTTTTTTCTACGTGTCAGACAGCCGGGACAACGTGTCCGCAAATGGCAGATTCTTCCTGGGCTTTCCGGGGCCTGCGTCCGGGGATACTGTCCATGGTTTTTAAGACTGT
>JAFTXD010000092.1 GCA_017461775.1 Lachnospiraceae bacterium | reverse complement strand
GTTCTCTTACCATTTCTGGTCTGTAACATGAAAAGCTTACGATCCTGAATAGTAAACTCCATATCCTGCATATCTCTGTAGTGGTTCTCAAGGATTCCACACACCTTGGTGAACTGCTCGAATACTTCAGGCATAACCTCTGCTAATGCAGCGATAGGCTGAGGAGTACGAACACCAGCAACTACGTCTTCACCCTGAGCGTTGATGAGGAACTCACCCATGAGCTTCTTCTCACCGGTAGCTGGGTCACGGGTAAATGCTACACCGGTACCGGACTCATCTGACCAGTTACCGAATGCCATTTCCTGTACGTTTACAGCGGTACCCCAAGAATAAGGGATATCTTTGTCACGACGATATACGTTTGCACGAGGGTTATCCCAAGAACGGAATACAGCCTGAACTGCTCCCATTAACTGCTCCTTAGGATCATCAGGGAAGTCCTGACCAATCTTAGACTTGTACTCAGCCTTGAACTGATTTGCAAGTTCCTTAAGGTCATCAGCAGTAAGATCTACGTCCTGAGTAACACCCTTCTCTTCTTTCATTTTATCAATAAGTTCTTCGAAGTACTTCTTACCAACTTCCATAACTACGTCAGAATACATCTGGATGAATCTTCTGTAGCAGTCACGAGCCCATCTCTCATTACCGGTCTTCTTAGCAACTACTTCTACTACTTCTTCATTAAGACCAAGGTTTAAGATGGTATCCATCATACCAGGCATGGAAGCTCTAGCACCGGAACGAACAGATACAAGTAAAGGATTCTCTAAATCACCGAACTTCTTACCGGTAATCTCTTCCATCTTAACGATGTACTCATTAATCTGAGCCTGAATCTCATCATTAATCTGTCTGCCATCCTCATAGTACTGAGTACAAGCTTCAGTAGAGATAGTGAATCCCTGAGGTACAGGAAGACCTAACTTGGTCATCTCTGCAAGGTTAGCACCCTTACCACCGAGAAGCTCACGCATGCTGGCATCGCCTTCGCTAAACAAATAAACCCATTTTTTCATGATTGTTTCTCTCCTTTTTCATATTGTGATTGAAAAAAAAAATTGTAATCTCATCTAATCCTTTGTCATTGTAACAATCTACCAAAAAAATTTCAACAGGAAATTGTCAAAAATTTATCATTCCAAAAAAATTTGTTTATTTTTGACAAAGCTTTAACAAGAAAATGTTATTATTTTGACAAACTCATGCAAAATGTAAGAGCTTACACTTGTTAAAAATATGAATCACTAACGTTTCAACACGTTAAAGCAATATATTACTATAGTACCAGTTCGCTTTTAGGACAAATTTAACAGCGGACAACTTCTATATACAATAAGAAAACTACCCCTTGCAAAAAAAATAATTTTAGGTACAATAGTATAGGCGCATAAATGATGTTTTAATATAAATAAGAAAGAAGAAAGGTTAAGTTCAATGATTAGTGCAAACAATGTAACCTACAGAGTTGGCAAAAAAGCTCTGTTTGAAGAAGTTAACATTAAGTTTACCGAAGGCAACTGCTACGGTCTTATCGGTGCCAACGGTGCAGGTAAATCCACCTTCTTAAAGATTTTATCCGGTGAACTGGATACCACCAAGAGTGATATCGTTATCACTCCCGGCCAGCGTTTATCCGTTTTAGAGCAGGACCACTTTAAGTATGATGACTGTGTAGTTATGGATACCGTTATCATGGGTAATGCCCGCCTTTTTGAAATCATGAAGGAAAAGGAAGCAATCTACGCAAAGGAAGACTTCACTGATGAGGATGGCATCCGTGCCAGTGAACTGGAAGCGGAATTCGCAGAGATGGACGGCTGGGATGCTGAGACCAACGCTGCAATGCTTCTTAATGGTCTGGGAATCGACACTGAGTTCCACTACGCTACCATGAAGGACTTAGAGTCCAATATCAAGGTTAAGGTACTCCTTGCCAAAGCACTCTTTGGTAATCCGGATATCTTACTCTTAGACGAGCCTACCAACCATTTGGATATGGACGCAATTGAATGGTTAGAGGAGTTCTTAATCGAATTTGAGAATACTGTCATCGTAGTATCTCATGACCGTTATTTCTTAAACAAGGTATGTACCCATACTGCAGATATCGATTATGGTAAGATTCAGCTTTACGCTGGTAACTACGACTTCTGGTATGAGTCCAGCCAGCTGCTCATCAAGCAGATGAAGGAAGCCAACCGTAAGAAGGAAGAAAAGATTAAGGAGTTACAGGAATTCATCTCCCGTTTCTCTGCAAACGCTTCCAAATCCAAGCAGGCAACCTCCAGAAAGCGTGCATTGGAAAAGATTGAATTGGATACCATTAAGCCATCCAGCCGTAAGTATCCTTACATCGACTTCCGTCCGGACCGCGAAATCGGTAATGAGGTTCTCACTGTGGAGCATCTTTCCAAGACCATCAACGGTGAAAAGGTTTTGGATGATTTAAGCTTCATCGTTGGACGTGAAGACAAGATTGCCTTTGTAGGCGGTAACGAAATTGCAAAGACTACTCTCTTCCAGATTTTGGCCGGTGAAATGGAACCGGATGAGGGTACCTATAAATGGGGTGTAACCACCTCTCAGGCATATTTCCCTAAGGACAATACCGATGAATTTGACAACGATTTGACCATCGTTGACTGGCTTACCGGTTACTCTCCTGTAAAGGATGTTACCTATGTGCGTGGTTTCCTTGGACGTATGCTCTTTGCGGGTGAAGACGGTGTGAAGAAGGTTAAGGTTCTTTCCGGTGGTGAGAAGGTTCGTTGTCTTCTCTCTAAGATGATGATTAGCGGTGCAAACTGCTTAATCTTCGATGAGCCTACCAACCATTTGGATATGGAATCCATCACCGCTCTTAACAACGGTGTTATCAAATACCCCGGTGTTATCCTCTTCTCCTGCCATGACCATCAGTTTGTACAGACTACCGCAAACCGTATCATGGAGATTCTTCCTAACGGCAAGATGATTGATAAGATTACCACCTATGACGAATACCTTGCCAGCGATGATATGGCTCGTAAGAGAACCATCTACACCGCAGCTAAGGAAGAAGACGAAAACTAAAATCTACAAAAGCCCGCTTTTTGGCGGGCTTTTTCTAAAAAGGAGGTTCTATGAAAGCAGTCGATTTGCACGTGCATTCCAACAGGTCCGACGGCACCTTCACCCCCACCCAGTTGGTGGACTATGCTTTGGAAAAGGGACTATCTGCCTTCGCACTTACAGACCATGACACTGTGGATGGTCTTGCAGAGGCCATTGCTTATGCCGACAGGCTCCGCCAAGAGAATCCTTTGGTTCCGGAGGTTATTCCGGGTATCGAATTATCCACGGAATATCATGGAAAGGATATTCACATTGTTGGCTTATATATTGATTATACTTCCGAGAAATTTACGGATACCCTAAAAGAATTTGTGGAATCCAGAGATAACCGTAATCGTAAGATGTGTAAACTCCTTGAAGAACATGGAATAGATATTACTTATGAAAAGCTTATTGAGGAATTTCCGGACTGCGTGCTTACCAGGGCACACTATGCCAGATATATGTTAAATCATGGATATATTAACAGTATGACCGAGGCCTTTGAGAAATATATCGGCGACCGCTGTGACTGCTATGTTCCCCGTGAAAAAATCACCCCGCAGGACGGTATTGCCATGATTCTGGAAGCCGGTGGAATCCCCATATTAGCTCATCCCATCCTTTATCGCATGAGTGATGCAAAATTGGAAGCACTGGTGGCGCACCTTAAGGAGAGCGGCCTTATGGGTATAGAAGCGGTATACACCACCAATACCCCTGCGGAGGAACGGCAGACCAGAAAGCTGGCAGATAAATACCACCTGCTCATCAGTGGTGGCAGCGATTTCCACGGCAGTAACAAACCCAAAACCGACCTTGCCATAGGACATGGTAAGCTCTTTGTCCCGGAGGAAATACTGGATAATATAAAGAACGCACTACATTAAAAAAGCCGTCGCATCAGCGACGGCTCTTTCAATCTCAAAATTATTCTGCGGTTGTTTCCTCTGCAGCAGGTGCTTCCTCAACAGGAGCCTCCTGAGCAACTTCTACAGGAGCTTCTTCTGCCGCAACTTCCTCTACAACAGGCTCAGGCATTTTATTACCACAGCCAGGGCAGAATGCTGCGCCGGTCTCTACGTCCTTACCACAGCTAGGACAAACCTGAACACCCTTCAATTCCTGGATGGTCTTCTTCATCTCAGCGATTTCAGCCATTAAACCATCGATAGCTGCGAACTTCTCTGCGATTTCTGCAGGAGCATCTTCCTTTAAATTCTCGTAAACATACTTACCGATTTCTACATAGGTGCTCTTGATAGTACTTTCCTTTGTAGTCACCTGTGAGTTAAGGTTTGCAATTTCTGCTACTTCCTTAGCCTTCTTAGCTACATCCTTACTGGTGTTGCTAATCTTATCTCCTAACTTACTGAAAAAATCCATCTTATTTTCCTCCCTTTTTTAAACATTTTGTTTCATTTATGCTTCAACGATCAGATATCTTCCGTCGCCCACATCAAACACCTCTGCTGCTTCAAGAATTTCGTCACCAACTGCACCATCCATATCCAGTCCTGCATCCTCGAAATACTCCAGCACTTCACTTACAGAATTCACGACTACAGCCATACACTCTTCCAAAAAGCTCTCTGCTTCCTCAAGGTCATTAGCTACATCTTCCGGAAATAACTGTAACTGATTTTCCAAAAAGCATTCTAACACTGCATCATCATACTCATGCATAGCAAAAACCTCCTAAGAAATATTTTACATCGAATCTATTTTGTTTTCTATCCTTATCATAAATATTTTATCGGATATAGTCAAGTAGCATTCTTGGATTTTCTATAATTGCATCTGCGTGATTCTCCTCCAGCTCCTGTCTGTCCCGAAAGCCCCACAGCACGCCTACCGTAAATGCTCCGGCTCCTTTACCGGTCTTCATATCCGTATTGGTATCCCCTACGTAGACCACATCCTGAATCTGAACATCCAGTGCCTTCAGAATTTCAAACACGCCTGCCGGGCTGGGCTTTTTCTCCACCTCCGGCTTCTGCCCCTGCATATGGTCGAACACGTCCTTTCCAAACAGCGTCTCCACCACGTTGATGGTCTCTGCATGTGGCTTATTGGATAATACGGCAATTTTCACGCCCAGCTTCTTTAATTCCTGCAAAAGCTCCACGATTCCCTCATAGGGCTTCACCTGGTACATGCAATGCTCCGCAAAAATCTCCTTATATGCTGCAAATACCTTTTCAAAATGTTTAAGCTCCGTATCTCCCGCTGCAGCAACACAACGTTCAATCAATGTGGCAGCACCATCTCCAACAAAATAACAGTACTCCTTCTCAGAAAAGCCACCCAGATTACAGGTAGCAAGTGCAGCATCTGCACAATATTTAATAGATGCAATGGTATCGGAAAGGGTTCCGTCCAAATCAAAAATTACCAACTTCTTCATCTTTACACCAAAACCTCATGATACAATCTGGCGATAGGAAGTCCTACCACATTATTGTAATCTCCTTCTATGGACTTTACAAAACGCCCTCCAAGACCCTGGATGGCATAGCTGCCGGCCTTATCATCACATTCCCCGGTGCCGGCATACCAAGTGATTTCCTCCTCCGACATGGGAAAAAACTCCACTCTGGTGGCCTCGTGAAAGGTTTTGGCAGTTACTTTTCCTCCCTCTCTCCGAAAGAGAGTCACGCCGGTATACACATAGTGGCTGTTCCCGGAAAGCTTTGCAAGCGTTGCCTCTGCGTCCTTACGATCTGCCGGCTTCCCTAGAATTCTATCCTCATATGACACCACCGTATCAGAGCCGATGACCAGTACATCGCCCTCCGTTTTCTCAAATACATCCTTTGCCTTGATGTAGGAAAGCTCCTCTACCACCTCTTGGGGAAGTGTCTTGGTAATTATCTCCTCCACATCACTGACAATCACTTCAAAATCCCAGCCCAGCTGCGTAAGCAGCTCTCTTCGTCTGGGAGACGCCGATGCTAAAACTATCCTCATCCTATTGCTCCAATCCCAACAAATAGTCAATAAACTGCTGCGCCGTTCTGCCGGATAAGCCACCATGCTGCAGTTCCCACTTGTTTGCTTCCAATAAAAGCTGCTCCTGCGGCATGGAAATACCATAACGCTCTGCAAGCACGGAGACAATATTCTGGAATTCCTTCTTGCTGGGAGAACCAAAGTAAATGGTCACACCGAATCTGGATACCAAAGAAAGCTTCTCCTGCACCGTATCTCCGGTATGCATATCCTGACGGATTTCCTCTCTGTCACTGAAATTCTCCCGAATCAGATGTCTTCTGTTGGAGGTAGCGTAAATCAGCACATTCTCCGGCTTACGCTCCAGACCGCCCTCTATCACAGCCTTTAAATACTTATACTCAATCTCGAATTCCTCAAAGCTTAAGTCATCCATGTAGATAATGAACTTATAGTTACGGTTCTTAATCTGGGTAATCACATCATTCAAATCCTGGAACTGATGCTTATATACTTCGATAATACGCAGTCCCTTGTCATAATATTCATTGGCAATGGCCTTGATACAGGAGGACTTACCCGTTCCCGCATCACCAAAAAGCAGACAGTTATTGGCCTTTCTACCGGATACAAAGGCCTCGGTATTATCCACCAGCTTTTTCTTGGCAATCTCATAGCCCACCAAATCATCCAGCTTCACATGGGCAATATTTAAGATAGGGTTAATCATTACATCCTCACCCTCATGGGCGATACGGAAGGACTTATGCAGACCAAACTTACCCACACCGTATTCTTTGTAAAACTGAGTCAGGGTATGCTTCATTTCCTCTGCGGTAGCATCCTTATTAAAGCTTTCTGCCAGCTCGCAGATACGGGCACAGATGCGGGTATTGTATACCTTACTCTCCTGCTTGCTGCTCCGGTATTCCTGAATCATGGCAAATTCCGGTACCTTCAGGGTCTGTAGCATATCGCTGAAATCATAGTCATAGAATTCCTTAAAAATCACGATATCATGAAGTGCCGCCTGATTAATGCTACCCTCAATTTCTCCACGGATTTCGCAGCCGGTGCTGTAGCTGTTTTCATTATTTACCAGCAAATTGGCCAGATAACAGTGCCACAGATTTCCATGAAAGCCATAGCTTCCTGCCATCTCAATCATCCGGTGGATGCACTCATACAAAAGCGCTGACATGTCCTGAGGATTATAGTACTCATCCTGATAATGCTCCATCAAAAAAGCCATATCATACAGAAGGTCCCCATCCTCAAAATTTCTATAAACAATTAATTCCTGTTCTCTCATTGTCTTCATCCTTAGTAGTTGCCTAAAATTTTCAGATTTTTCGCTTCCTCCCGAAGACCACGCAGTGCATTCTTCACCGCACTGTCTCCCAGATTTCCTTCAATATCCACAAAGAACCGGTATTCCCAGTTTCTGTCCTCCACAGGTCTGCTTTCAATCTTTGTCATATTCAGATTGTTATAGATAAAGTGGGAAATCATGTGATACAAGGAACCGCTCTTATGAGGAATCTCAAAGCAGAGACTGATTTTTCCTGCATCCTTCTTAAATACCTTCTGGTTGGTTACGATGATAAATCTGGTGGAATTGGTATCACAGTCGTTGACCCCCTTCCTTAAAACCTCCAGACCGTAAATCTGTCCTGCAATTTCACTGGCGATAGCTGCCTGGGTCTTATCCCCTTCATCTGCCACCTTCTTCGCTGCAAAAGCATTGTTCTTCATACTTACCTGTCTATAATCCCTGTCACGAAGGAAACGCTCGCTCTGCATCAGGGACTGGGGATGGGAATAAACGGTCTTAATATCCTCTTCCTTTGCCCCCGGTACACCAAGGAGACAATGCTCTATTTTAATAATCTGCTCACCTACAATATAATTCTCAAATTCTACCAAAAGATCATAGATTTCACTAACAATGCCCGCAGTGGAATTCTCAATGGGGAGTACAGCAAATTCTGCGCTTCCCTCGTCAATGGAGGCCATGGCATCCCGGAAGGTGTCCACATGGAAACAGTCGATTTCTTCTCCGAAATATTTCAGCATGGCGGCCTGGGAATACGCCCCCTCTGCCCCCTGAAATACCACTCTGGGTCTCTTTGTATAAAGCTCATCCAACCCGATAAAGGGAAGCTGTCCCTGCTGCCCATTCTCCGCCAGTACCTGATACTGCAGCTTACGGCTCATGGACATAATCTGCTCAAAAAGCTCCTCGATTCCCTGAGAGTTAAAATCATTATGTGTCAGTGACTTTACCTTGGCGATTTTCTCCATTTCACGCTGCTTGTCAAATACCTTCTTTCCCACGGAAATCTTGTATTCTGCCACCTGCTTGCAAAGCTCCATTCTCTCCTCATAAAGCTTTACCATCTGCGCATCAATCACATCCAATTTGTCACGAAGCTCAAGTAAATCCATTTTTTCATCCGCCTTTATCATTTTAAAAGTTATTGTAACGCAAATCCCACTTGATAGCAAGAAAAAGAAAAGGTATACTTAAACAAAGGGAAAAGAAAAGGAGGGGTATCTGTGAGAAAGAATATAAAAATAATACTTTTTAGTATCATTGCCCTAATATGTATTTTACTTATCGTTGTGGCACATTGGTTTTTAGGCAGAGTAACTATGAATCCCGATGGAACAGTGGGTAACACTGCCGGTAATTTAAATAATGGAGGACTATTCTGTGAATATAACGGATATGTATATTTCGCCAACACTAATGACAACAGCTACTTATATCGTATGAAGCCGGACGAAACGGAGATGGAAAAGCTGCTGGACGTGCAGCCCGGTAATATTTTAGCCGGCGGTGATTATCTGTACTACTTCCAATACGGGGTTTCCGGAGAAATGGGACTTGGCAGTATCCGTTCCGGTCACACCTTTCACAGAGCGGATTTGGATGGAGATAATATTGCCACCATAACGACGGACGTGGTGGTAACGGGTCAGCTGGTGGACAATTATCTGTATCTTCTTCTGGCAGGGGAAGAGCATCCCATCTTCCGCAAGATAAAGATTGATAAGTCCGACAGTAAGGATTTAGCTAAATATGCCGTTAATCCTGCATGTGCCAAGGATGGTATCATCTACTACAACGGAACCCAGAGCAATCATTATCTGTATCGCTTAAATACAGCCAACGATTCTGTCTCTGAGCTTTGGGGAGGCAATGTCTGGTATCCCCTGCTCGATGGTGATTACATATATTATCTTGATGTGGAAAATGATTACCGCCTTTGCAGATATGTCCTTGGCAGTAAAACCCTGGAGGTGCTGACAGAAGAACGGGTAGAATGCTTCAATGTAGGAAATGGCTATATTTATTACCAGACCTACTCCAAGCAAAATCCCAAGCTGAAAATGATGTCTACGGATGGTAGCACTGTTGCCACCATCGCAGAGGGTAATTACACGAAGATTAACATGACGTCCAGATATGTATATTTCCAGGAATATGGAAAGGAAACGGTTACCTACCACTCTCCCATTGGTTCGACCACCTATTCTTCAATGTGATCAAGACCCTGACTTAAAATATTAACTATATGAGAGTCTGCAAGCGAATAAAAAATCGTCTTGCCGACTCTTTTATTTTTCACAAGGTCCATCTGCTTTAACACGCGAAGCTGATGGGAAACCGCCGACTGACTCATACCGATAAGGCTGGCAATATCCAGTACACACATCTCTGCACACAAAAGCACATAGAGGATTTTCAGTCTGGTAGGGTCACCAAACACCTTATAAAACTCCGCCAAATCCTGCATCTCCTCCTCCGGAGGCATGGTTTCATTGACCTTTCTTACAATCTCTTCACTTGCAAATAAATAATTCTGTTCCATATCCGCTTTTCCTCACTTTACTTCCGTCAACCAAAGCTTTTTCATGCCTTCTGTCATGGTTACCGTGCCATCCTCTTCTACAAAAAGAGCCTCTGCGCCGCACTGCTCTGCCAGCTTCACGCCCTCATTCTTTCCAAGTACAAAACACGCCGTGGACAATGCATCACATAAAAGGCCACTGTCTGAAACGATGGTCACGCTGCATACCCCACTCTTTGCAGGATATCCGGTATCCGGGTCCATAATGTGATGGTAACGCTCCCCGTCCACCTTCACATATCTCTCGTAATCCCCGGAGGTTGCCACAAAACAGCCTCCTTCCAGTCGCAGATACCCAAGATAGGTGCCCTCCTCCCTGGGATGGGTCACACCAATCATCCAGCCAAGACCGTTTTCCTTTTTGCCCCAGATAAGGTTACTGCCACCCACGGAGATTACTGCCGCCGGAATTCTCTGCTCTTCTAAAATATCTTGAATCACATCACAGGCAATGCCCTTTCCCACAGCCCCCAAATCAATAGTCATCCCCCGGGGCATAGTAAGACTCTGCTTCATAACAATTTTCTCATAGCCCACATTTTCCAGAGCTGCTGCCAGTGTTTCTTCCTCCGGAAGTGCAAAGCCTTCGGGACTTCCCGCATAGGTATCGATGTTCCAGAGTCTGGTGACCTCACCCACCGTCACATCCAGCGCACCACCGCTTTTCTCCGAAAGCTCCCAGATATCAGAAAGGTACCTATAGAGCATATCCGAAAGCTGTACCGGTTCTCCGCCACTGTGATTAATCTCCCATATTTCACTGCCTTCCACCCGGTAGGACAGCATTTCATCTTCCAGCCTGGTAAGCTCCTGTGCAATCAGGGTCTGGGTTTCCTCCCCCAGCTCCATATCCTCCACATAGAGATTCACGCCCACCACGGTGCCCATGGACACATAGGTTTGGCTCACTAGCTGCTGCTTTTTCGCAAAAGAGCAGCCTCCCAGAAACACCGCCACAAGCAATCCTGCTACTATTATACAATTTCTTTTTTGGCAGTGCCACTTCATATTTTTCGCCCTTTCTGCTATACTTCTCTTATGAAAACCGAAAAACAAACCACAAACAAAGCCCTTGTGGCGCTTATATGTATTATTCTGCTTCTGCTTTTGGGAAGCATACTGTATATTCTTCTTGGTCCCTCGGGCAGTAAAAGCTACACCGCTTATATTTATCAGGACGGCAGCTTACTCCAGACCATCGATTTATCCACAATCAGCGAAGACACACTACTCACTGTAGAAGCTGCGGATGGAGGGTACAATATCATCGAAGTCAGACCGGGAGAAATTGCGGTTACAGATGCCTCCTGCCCGGACCATGTGTGTATGAAGCAGGGATTTATTCAAAACTCCATGCTTCCCATCACCTGCCTGCCCAATAAGCTGGTCATCCAGCTGAAGGAAAATACGGCCGGCATCACTCCCGATGCGATTACTTATTAATCAAAGGATACTTATGGAACGAACATCAACCACTAGACATCTAACCATACTGGCGCTCTATACTACGCTGGCTCTGGCCATTTACGGCGTAGAAAGCCTTCTGCCACCCCTTCTCCCCATTCCGGGTATGAAGCTGGGACTGGCCAATATTATTACCCTGCTGGTACTTACAAGGTATCGTGCAAAGGACACTCTTTTAGTGCTCCTTGCCCGCATCCTATTATCCGCCTTTACTTTCGGTCAGGCGTTAAGCCTGCTTTACAGCTTATGTGGCGGTCTTTGCTGCTTTCTGGCCATGTGGGGTGTAAAGAGTCTTTTAAAAAACCGCTATCTGTACATTACCAGTATCTTCGGAGCCATCTTTCACAATCTGGGACAAATCCTGATAGCGCTCCTGCTCACCCGAACCTTAGGAGTCCTGTCCTATCTGCCTTTTTTGCTTATCTGTGCCATCGTCACGGGACTATTCACCGGACTGTGCGCACACTTCGCGGCAAAGCTGCTCCATGGTCTTGCCTAAAATGGGATGCCGGAGATTGGGTGCAATCTGGCACATGGGCTTTAACACAAAGTCCCGATTCTCCATATCCACATGGGGAATAATCAATGTCTCCGATTCATAAATCAGCTTATCATAAAATACAATATCCAAATCCAGCGTACGAGGACCCCAGCGAAGGGTTCTCTTTCTTTCTGCCTTTTCCTCGATTTCGTGAAGCTTCACAAGAAGCTCCTCCGGGGTGTATAGAGTCTTAATCCTAACCACACCGTTCAAAAAGTCATCCTGTTCCACACCACCGTAGGGCTTGGTGACGATAATATCCGATACCGCCTCCACCCTTGTATCCGGCAATGCTCTTAGTTCCTCCAGCCCTAGCTGAATATACTTATCCTTCTCTCCCATATTAGAGCCCATGGCCACATATACCGTATGCCACCCCCTGTGAATTTTCACAGACACAGTTTCGAAGGGAAGTCCGATGGGAGCCTGGGGCTTACGAATCTCCATATCCAGTGCCTGCACAAGGGGAAATGACCGCAGAATCTCTGCTGCCAGAGTCTCCGCCACGGTCTCAATCAGCTTCACGGTATGACCTTTCATCCAGTCATTTACCAGATGGCACACCTCCCCATAGTGGGTGGACAAGGTCAGCTCATCGGTCTGCCCTGCTGCCCGTAAATCTGCATACAGCACCATATTTACAAAAAAAGGCTGTCCCTTTTCATTTTCCTCAGGAAATACGCCGTGGTAAGCATATACCTCTAAATTTTCAATCCGAATCTCATCCATACTTTACACTATCTCCGTCCTAAAATAGCCTCTGCCATGCGGATGGCTCTCACATTCTCTTTGATATCGTGGACGCGTACAAAGCTACATCCCTTCATCACCGCCATAACCGTGGTGGTCAGCGTCCCTTCCAACCTCTCCTCTGTAGGCAGGCCTAATGTCAGTCCAATAACAGACTTACGACTACATCCCAGCAGAATGGGCAAATCAAAGCACTGTAGCTCCTCCAGCTTGCCAATCACTTCCAGATTCTGCTCATAGGTCTTTCCAAAGCCCACACCCGGGTCCAGAATTATTTTATCCCCGGTAATCCCAGCTTTTAAAGCAATCCTTACCGACTGGCGCAAATCATCCTTAATTTCCCTCATATACTCCTGATACACCGCCTCTTTCCGGTTGTGCATCAAACAGCAGGGCAGACCGCTTTCCGCAATCACCTTTGCCATGTCCTCATCGTATTTTAGCCCCCAGATATCATTAATCATATCCACTCCGGCGCTGATTCCGGCCTTTGCCACCGCTGATTTATAGGTATCCAGCGAAACCGGTACCTCAAAACGCTTTTTCACCGCTTCAATGACCGGTACCACTCTGCCGATTTCCTCCTCAGCCTCCAGCATGGTGTAGCCGGGTCTTGTGGACTCTCCGCCCACATCCAGAATATCCATGCCCTCAGAAAGCATCTCCTCCACATGGAAAAGAGCCCTATCCATATCCTTCCATTTTCCCCCATCGGAAAAGGAATCCGGAGTCACATTCAAGATTCCCATGCAGTAGGTATGATTTTTTATATCAAATTTCCGATTACCGATTCGCATATATCCTAATACTCCAAATAAAGATTTTTCTTTGTCTTGCTCCAGTCGCATTCCGGCTCCATCTTACAGCTAAAGCAGGGGCGGCTTAACTTGTCCGCCCGGTAAATAATGCCGGATAAATTCTTTTCCCCGGCAATCTTTTTATTACGGTGATTACCAATAGCAGTTAATATCTCCTCCTGCTCCTTCTCATCAAAGCCGCATTCTGTCATTATCTCCGGCGCCAAGTCTACACTTGCCTTCTCATGCGGCGTTCCGTCCCCATATTGCACATGGCGGCCGATATCGTGAAGAAGTGCGGCAGCATAAATGAGCTCCTTGGAAATCCCCAAGCCTTCCTCCCAGTTAAGCTGCATGGCAATCCTTGCCACATCCAGAAAATGCCCCATATTATGACAGCAGAAGAGTCTGTTCTCTTCTGCTGCACGAATTTTCTCAAGATGCATTTTATATTTCTCATTTGCTAAGATACGATTTACTCTGTCCATCTTCTCCCTACTTCACCATCTGGAAAAACCGGTTCTGCAAAGCTTCATTGTCCTCAAATACGCCCCGGCAGGCAATGGTTACGGTCTTACTGCCCGGCTTCTTTACACCACGCATGGTCATGCACATATGCTCCGCTTCCACCATGACCATGACGCCCTGAGGACCTAAATGCTCCATGATGGCATCTGCAATCTGTCCCGTCATCTGCTCCTGAATCTGTGGACGTCTTGCATACACCTCTACACATCTGGCCAGCTTACTTAAGCCCACAACCTTGCCATTTGGCACATAAGCCACGTGGGCCTTTCCATAAAAAGGCATCAGATGATGCTCGCAGGAGGAATAAAACACGATATCTTTCTCCACCACCATCTCATTATTATCCACGGTAAATACCTTGGAAAGGTGCGCCCCGGCATCCTCATACAGACCGGCGAAAATCTCCTGATACATTCTGGCCACTCTCTGAGGAGTCTCCATAAGCCCCTCTCTGGTCACATCCTCGCCAATTCCTTCTAATATGAGCTTTACGCCCTCTTCAATCTTTTTCTGATCAAACATTTATCAAAACTCCTAATCACTATCGCTTCTCTACCAGCTTCATTAATGCTCCCAAATAGGATAAGGAACCGAAGGCCACAATCACATCCTCCTTCCCTGCCAGAAGATAGGCCAGCTCCACTGCTTCCTCCAGACTGGACGCTGCTGTCACACTGGAAATGCACCTTTGCCACCTCACTGGCCAGATCGAAGCAGTCCATGTCTCTGGTATTTTTCGGCGTCTTTAATGTGAAAATCTGATACGCATCCCTGGCAGTATGATGGATGATATTCTCAAATTCATTGTCCCTTAATATTCCCATTATAAATATAATCCGCTTATTTGTAAAATAAAAATCGATGGACTTGGCAAGTTTCTTTGCCGCATCCTCATTATGAGCCCCATCTACCACAAAATAAGGCTTTTTACTGATAATCTGAAAGCGTCCCGGCCACTTGGCATCATTCAGACCGGCATACACCGCATCCTCCTTAATCTCCATTCCACAGCTTTTCAATGCCTCCACCACCTCGATAGCCAGCGTGGCATTCTCTGTCTGATAGGTTCCCAAAAGCTGCACCCGCACATCCCGGTACTCACCATAGGTAAAGGTCTGCCTGGAAACTGCGTAACGAACCTTTTTCAGCTTCTGAGGTTCTACAAGGGTAAGCTCCGCTCCCTTTTCCTCACATTCCCGGCGGATAACCTGCATAACATCCTCTTCCTGCACCTGGGATACCACCCTACAACCCGGCTTGATGATACCTGCCTTTTCCCCGGCAATCTTCTCCAGGGTTCCCCCCAGATACTGCATATGGTCCATACTGATGCATGTCAGCACCGCCACCTTGGTGGTGGTAATCAGATTGGTGGCATCTCCCCGGCCACCCATACCGGTTTCCAGCACCACTATATCCACAACCTTCTCCTTAAAGTACAGAAAAGCCATGGCGGTTTCAAATTCGAAAGGGGTAGGATGGTTAAACCCATCTGTCACCATTTCTTCGCACACCTTGCGCAGCTGCTCCGTCAGCTCGCAAAGCCTTTTTTGACTAATGGGCTTCTCTCCAATCTGGATACGTTCCCGGTACTCAAAAATGGTGGGGGAAATATAACGCCCTACCTTATATCCGGCACATTTCAAAATCGTGGATACAAAGGCAAGAGTGGAGCCCTTTCCATTACTTCCCGCGATATGCACAAAGGACAGGGCATCCTGAGGATTTCCCAGTCTTCTGCAAAGCTCGGTAATGGTAGAAAGCCCCGGCTTAATACCATATTTACTTAGCGATTCGATATATTCCACTGCTTCCTGATATTTCATAATACACCTTATACATTCTGCGTCGCAAGGTAGCTTTCCTTCTCCCGGCGCATCCTCTTCATTAAGAACATGTAACAAATCCACAAAAATACTCCGGCACTGAGCCATGCCGCCACATTGGCCACACATACTCCGGCGTAGCTTGCCATGTGCGCTGCGATGAAGGCTACCACCGCACGGCTTACCAGCTCCACCACGCCGCCCATCATGGGTAGGAAGCCAAAGCCACAGGCCTGCAATGCATTTCGGAAAATGAAAATCATTCCCAGAGGGATAAAGAAAGCACCACAGATTAAAATATAGGTCTGTGCATATCCCAGCACCACCTGGATATCCTCTGTCACAAACAAACGGATGATATAAGGCAAAAGCTGATATATCACACCATAAATGACAACAGCATAAATCCCGGAAAGAATATTGGCATATTTCACACCCTTACCGATACGGTCCAAATCATTGATACCACGGTTCTGGGCGCAATAGGTAGCCATGGTGGAGCCCATCGCCATAAAAGGCTGGGTCACCAGCTGCTCCACCTTGCAGGATACGGAGTAGGATGCTACCACTGTAGAGCCTAAGAGATTCAGCGCACTCTGTACCAGAATGGTTCCCACTGCGGTAATGGAAAACTGCAACGCCATGGGGATACCGATAAACAGCTGCTTCTTCACCCGGTCCGCCTCCAGACGGAGATGGCACTTTTTAATATGCAGAAGCTCCACCTTTTTCACAATGTAAACAAAACAAAGAATTCCCGATACTGCCTGAGAGATAATGGTTGCATACGCAGCGCCCGCCACGCCCATATGCCCATATACAATGAGCACATAGTCCAGCACAATATTCACTACCGAAGAAATCACAAGCAAAACCAGAGGCACCACACTGTTACCAATGGCACGCAGGATACTTGCCTGCATATTATATAGCACGCTGAAGCAGATACCTGCACAAATAATAACGATATATTCCTTGGTCATAGCAAAAATATTCTCCGGCGTATTCATAACATGCAGAAGACTATCCATAATACCGATACTGATGGCTGTCATAACTACGGTTACAATCACTGCTAATATCGCCGCACTACCGATACTTTTCTTCATGCCTTCCTTGTCTCCGGCGCCGTATCTCTGGGCCGTAAGCACCGTAAATCCGGTGGTCAGCCCCTGGGTAAAGCCCAGAATCAGAAAGGTAATCGAGCCGGTAGCTCCCACTGCCGCAAGTGCATCCACACCTAAAAAACGTCCTACAATAATGGTATCCGCCATACTGTAGAACTGCTGAAAAATATTACCTATAATAAGGGGAATAATAAATTTTATAATCAGCTTCAAGGGACTTCCCTTGGTCATATCCAGTTCCATCTTAATACTCTCCTTTTCACACGTACGTACAAGCAGACAGGATTAAAAACCCTGCCTGCACCAAATTCCATATCTTACATTTCCCCATCCACGATGTCTACTTCCGTTACACCCTCTGAGCCAATATCCAGCATATTTACGGTCCTTCTCTTAAGTCTTGCTTCCTCGGACTGCTTTAACAAAAACTCCTTAATGGGTCTGCCATTCTTGATATGAAGAAGCTGCAGCTTGGGATGGGTGGTGTCCCCGGTAAAGCAGGTAATGGTGGCAAGACCGAATATACGCTCCATGAGACTGGCAGACATCTCCACATCCTGCACCTTGTACATATAACAGTCGTTCTCAATTACCCTAAAAAAGCCTGCCTTAATGGTAATCATATCTTCTTTAATCGTATATTTTGTAAAGGTAAAAGGTAAACCTAGAAATACCCAACGTTTTCTTTCCACAAATTCCATAGCCATAACATGCCCTCCTTTGTTGTATTCATATTGACATATTTTACTATACTCGTTTTTCTATTCAGATGCAATAAAATTCTTTGCACTAATCCCCTCTATGTGGTATGATATTTTCAAGAAATTTGTCGAGGAGGTATTCTCATGACAGCAAAAGAATGTATTAAGGGTCGCCGCAGTATTCGTAAGTTTAAGGAAGAAGCGGTATCTCACGATTTGGTTGCAGAAATCGTGGAGACAGCAAGCTACGCGCCAAGCTGGAAGCATACTCAGATTGTCCGCTATATTGCTGTAGAGGGTGAGAAGAAGGAGCTTTTATCCAAGTGTACTTCCGCTTATCCCCACAATGGTGAAATCATTGCACAGGCACCTATGTGTATGGTGGTTACCATTATCAAAAACCGCAGTGGTTTTGAACGTGACGGTTCTTATTCCACCCATCGCGGAGAGGGCTGGCAGATGTATGATGCCGGTGTAGCAAGCGAGGCGCTTTGCCTGGCTGCCTATGAAAAAGGTCTCGGCACCGTTATCATGGGTATTATTGACGACGATAAAATTGCCGAGATTTTAGAAGTTCCCGCAGACCGTGAGGTTATCGCCGTTATCCCCATGGGATATCCCGATGAAGAACCTACTGCTCCTCGCAGAAAGCCTGTAGAGGAATTATTGTCATTCCAATAATCAACAAATATGATAAGTCGGAGAGTAAGGCTCTTCGACTTTTCTTTGGGAAAAGAGTATTTAGGAGGATAAACAAATGAGACATCTGATGAGTCCACTGGACTTTACAACCGAAGAATTAGAGAAGCTTTTCTGCTTAGCTAATGACATTGAAAATAACAAGGCAAAATACGCCCATGCCTGCGACGGCAAGATTATGGCTACCTGCTTCTACGAGCCAAGTACCAGAACACGCCTTAGCTTTGAATCCGCCATGATTCGCTTAGGCGGCCAGGTCATCGGCTTCTCCGATGCCGGCTCCTCTTCTGCCGCAAAAGGTGAAAGCGTTTCCGACACCATCCGGGTTATCTCCGGCTACGCAGATATCTGCGCCATGAGACATCCCAAGGAAGGTGCACCCATGGTTGCCATGGAGAAATCCCTGATTCCGGTAATCAATGCAGGTGATGGTGGTCATCAGCATCCTACCCAGACACTGACCGACTTACTTACCATCCGCTCCTTAAAGGGCACTCTCTCCGGCTTTACCATCGGTCTTTGCGGTGACTTAAAGTTCGGCCGTACCGTGCACTCCCTTATAAATGCCCTGGTTCGTTACGATAATATCAACTTTATCTTTATCTCCCCGGACGAGTTAAAGATTCCTGATTACATCATCGAAATGCTGAAGAACAAGAATATCCCTTATGAAGAGGTAAACAGTTTAGATGAGGTTATGCCACAGCTTGACCTTTTATACATGACCCGTGTACAGAAGGAACGTTTCTTCAATGAAGAGGATTATGTTCGATTGAAAAACTACTATATCCTGGATACTGAGAAAATGCAGCTTGCCAAGCCGGATATGCTGGTGCTTCATCCCCTTCCCCGTGTAAATGAGATTTCCGTAGAGGTGGACAACGACCCAAGAGCCGCATACTTTAAGCAGGCAGAATACGGTGTATATGTACGAATGGCACTAATTCTCACATTACTGGAACTGGCATAGGAGGTAAAATATGTTAAACGTAGGACAGATTGAAGAAGGATTTGTATTAGACCATATTAAGGCAGGCAAAAGCCTTTCCATCTACGAGCATCTTCAGCTGGACAAGCTGGATTGCACCGTAGCTATCATCAAAAATGCCCGCAGTGGCAAAATGGGTAAGAAGGATATTTTAAAGGTGGAATGTGATATCAATCAGTTAGACTTAGATGTTCTCGCCTTCATCGACCACAACATCACCGTAAATGTAATTAAGGACTGTGAAATCGTGGAAAAGAAGGTTCTGGTATTACCCAAGACCATCAAAAATGTAATTAAATGTAAGAACCCCAGATGTATCACCTCCATCGAGCAGGAGCTTCCACACATTTTCCTCCTTGCCGATGAACAGAAGGAAATATATCGCTGCAAATACTGCGAAGAGAAAAACACCGAGCGTTTCTAAGCTGGTGGGGTACAATTTATGCAACAGATATTTGAAGCCATAAATAATTTTTTCAAGTTTGTCACACCGGTGTCGGATTTTTTCTGGGACTTTCCCACCAATCTCTCCTGGTATGCAAGCATTCCCATTCTGGGAAACTTTTCCCTGGCAATCATTTTGCTGGTGGGCTCCGGTATCTACTTCTCTATTCGTACCGGATTTATTCAGCTGACCCATTTTAAAAAGGGCATTCAGCTACTGACCAGAAAGAAAACGGAGGAAACCGGTATTTCCTCCCTGGCTGCCTTCTTCCTAAGTTCCGCCATGCGCGTGGGACCCGGCAACATCTTAGGTGTCACCGGTGCTATCGGCGTGGGTGGCCCGGGCGCCGTCTTCTGGATGTGGGTTTCCGCATTCTTCGGTATGGCTACTGCTTATGTAGAGGCCGTATTAGCCCAGATTTTCAAGGAAAAAAAGGGAGACGAATTCATCGGTGGTCTCCCCTTCTATGGACAGAAGCTTTTAAAGAATAAGGCATGGGCCGGCATCGCCCTCTCTCTGATGTACATCATCTACGCTATGTGCTGTCTTCCGGCACAGGGATTTAACGTAGTAAGCTCCATCGGAGAAATGGCGGAGATTATTACCGGTACTACGATTTCTTCCACTTCTGTTTTTTACTATGTAGTAGCTACGCTCATCATTCTGGCAACCGCAGTGGTGGTCTTTAAAGGTATTAAACAGGTAACCAAAGTAACCGATAAAATGGTTCCGGTGATGGCCGTTGTGTATATCGTCACTGTATTATTACTGGTATTCATTAACTTTAAGAGTATTCCGCTCTTTTTCGCCTCCGTGTTCGGCGGAGCCTTTACCCCACAGGCAATCTTCGGCGGCGTGTTCGGTACCGTACTTGCCCAGGGTGTAAAACGCGGACTTATGAGTAATGAGGCAGGCCAAGGTACCATCACTATGGCTGCAGGTGCAGCAAGCTGCGACCATCCCTGTGACCAAGGTATCGTTCAGTCCATCGGCGTTTTCTTAGACACCATGGTCATCTGTACCTTAACGGGATTTGTGGTAGTTATGGCACATCTCTGGACCGGAAGTGACCCGGAGGGGTGGTTTGCCATGGACCGCTTACCAAAGTTCCTTGCCTCTGCCGCGGAGCTGACTCCCGGCACGGCGCTGAACCCGGCAGTGATGTTTTTACTGACACTGTGCTTCTGCTTATTTGCATACACCTGTCTCCTTGGCATGATTAGCTTTTCCGAAATCGTAGCAAACCGTATCAGTCAAAAAAAGAGCTTCCTTAACGGAATCCGTGTTCTGGGACTGTTCATCTCCGCTTTCGGAATCCTATGCTCCATGGCTGGACTGGATCTGGGTAATCTGTGGGCTATCTCCGATTTAGGAAATATCCTTATTGTGTTTGCCAATGTCCCACTGCTCTATCTGGGTGCAAATTATGTATTTAAGGCTACGAAACAATATAAAAAAGATGCGAATGTAGAGTTCACATCTAAAACCATTGATTATAACGAAGAGCTTTATTGGGATAAGAAATGATATAATCGCCCACCACAGACCTTTTGATCTGTGATGGGCGTTTTGTCAAACCTCGCCTCGGATTTGTTGCTTAGACGAGGTTCCATTTATATAAAAAGCTATTTCAGAAACGCTTAAATATCCACACGTGATACCTATGCACTTAATAATAATGTCCGTCTGCCAAACGTCTCTGTTTTTCTGCAAAAGCTAAATATTCAACAGATGAATTTATTGCTTTCACATTTTCTGCATTACTTTGAGAAATAAAATTTTGCATTTCGATATTACTATTGATGTTATCCAAAATCTGACTATAATCCGATTGCTTACTGTCTATATTTTTCAAAAGATTATTTGTTCTATCTATAGCATTATACATCAATTGATTGGTCACCAACAATCTCTGTTGCAACTCAATACTCACCTTTTGATTATCTATAATCTGATCAGTTCTCATCTGAGAATATGCACCATTTACTCCCGTTAAGGTATCACATATTCCGGTATCCAGCAAATAGAATATTTTGCTGATTCCATAAAAATTCCTGTAATTTGTGTGAATAATATCACAACCATATAATTTGGATAAGATATCCTTCTTTTTTGCTAATATTACCTCCAACTCTTCCACTTTCTTCATTGCATCAGAACAAAAAGAATTGATATGAGCATTATTTTTTCTTATTTCAATTAATCTGTTTCTCGCTGCTTCCTCAGTTTTTCTTATCTTTTCTCTGTTTTCATTCTCTATCCTTAACCTCATCTCTTCATTAGATTTTGTTATATAATACATACTGGAAAAACCGCATATAAATAAAATTGATGCAATTACGAAAAAAACTGCTCCTGATTCCAAACCAACCAAGAAGAAAAGTATTCCAAATCCTATAGCAACTTTTGCTCCTGTCTTTGTTTCCTCTTGAAATGGTTGGGATAAGTTATTATTGCTGACTGTCTCAACATTCTCTTTTTGTAACATTCCTTTTCTTATATTAACACTTTCTGTCAGTTTACTAATTATTTGTACTAACGTATACTTTTGCTCTTCCAGAATATATAACTGCCTAACATAATCTAATAATATTTTATCCACCATATCTTCTCCTTTATTAGTTCTTAAAAATTAACCCTTCCATCCTCTCAATAAATTCGAGCCCTTTATCATATGTGCAATCCCCCAAATACCAATTCATTACTTTATTTCAATTCATTGTCTATTCTCCTCCAGTTCCTAAATTTCTTTTGACATTCAGTGAATGTCATTTCTACTTCAATAATAGCATACACTAATTCTAATGACAAGCAGTGAATGTCAAATCAATTTTTTTGAGGAGTTCCTATGTTCAAAAATAAAAACGATTCTTCAAATAATTTGTGTGGAAAAAATGTAAAGAAATATCGCTTAGAACAGCTCCCCCGTTTATCCCAGCGAGGCTTAGCGGATAAGCTGCAATTAGAGGGCATTGACCTTGATAAAAATGCCATTCAGCGAATCGAAAGCGGTCAACGCTTTGTAACAGATATAGAACTTCTTGCACTTTCTAAGGTTTTAAATGTGTCACTGGCAGATTTATTAAATACCTCAAATAATTTTTAGTGAACATTATAAATCATTATACTACTCATTGCTATTCCTTACGATTTATGTTATTATAACATCAGTGAATTAATTGCGATTGAGCTATGGAGATATCATATCTATTTTCTTTTTGTATAAGTACTTTTACAAAAGGAGGATTACATGAACTGTGAAGAGTACGCCGCATGGGCCAGAAGGCTGAACCCCATCGACGATGCGCTTTTCAAGAAGATGGCTGAGGATATGGATTTCTGTCAGGAAATCATTCGCGTTGTACTAGGCGATCCTGATTTGCAGGTTATTGAACTCAAAAATCAGGATACTGTACAAAATCTACAGGGACGCTCTGTTATCTTAGATGCCAGATGCGTCGACCACCTTGGCAATCACATCACTGTAGAGGTGCAGAAGTCCGACAAAGACGACCACCAGCGGCGTATCCGCTACAATTCTTCCTGTGTCACTGCTAATATCACCGACCCGGGAAGTAATTTTAAGGATGTACCTACGCTGTACGCAATCTACATCAGTGCCAACGATTTCTTCGGTAAGGGCAAGACAACTTATCACATTGACCGCATTCTCCGCGAAACTGGAGATGTTGTGGATAATGGATTTTATGAAATCTATGTGAATGCACGGATAAAAGATGGCTCTCCTACTGCAGAGCTAATGGACATTTTTATCCAAGACGATACCTATGATGAAAAGCAGTTTCCTGCCACTTCCCGCAGGAAGCGTCAGTTTAAAGAAGGACAGGAGGAATTTCAGGAAATGAGTAGCGTTATGGATGAATTTAAGGAATATGTAATTACATTGGATAGACGCCAGCTTATTTTAGCAATGTACCACGACGGTGAAATCACCTTGCATACCGCCTGCAAACGTCTGAATCTTTCTGAAGAAGAGTTTCTTGCTTTGGAAGCTCAGGAATAGCTGAATATTGCTTAACACAAATACCTCGCCGGTATGAACAATCCAGCGAGGTATTTTCTATTTTTCCAACCGTTCCCGAATCTCCTTCAGCACCTTCTTAAACCGCTTCGATGTCAGCGGATTATTCAAAACCATATGGCGCTTATAATAATCCTTAAACCGGAACAATCGTTCTTTGTATTCCTGTGACAGCTGTAGCTTCAGTTTCAAATCACTTAAGGACTCCTTAATATCATCCCGAATTTCATCGGCCTTCTCCACAAGCTCATCCTTCTTCTCTATAAACTCATCCTTTAAGTCAAAGAGCTCTTCCTTGCGCTCCTGGAGCTCATCCCCGGCTACGGCAATCAGCACATCCACCCGCTTTTGCAAATGAGCAATTTCCTCATTCACCTTCTCCAAACGGTACAAAATATCCTTCAAATCCAGGGCTGCTCTAAAGGACATGGCATAATCTCCAGCGAGCACCGCAGATAGTATAAGTGTCACTCCCTGCTCTAGCTTAACCGGAATCTGCAATACCAATCGCTCCACCCAGGGATGAATATACCTGGTTACCAACACAGTCAATGCTCCCCATGCCAAGGTGGAGGATAAACAGATATGCCCCTTATAGTTAAATCTTTTATGGGAATAATCCCAGTAGCGAACTGCAAACAGAGCCTCCATGACCACTCCCGTCACATATTCCAGCGCGGTAGCCCCCAGACAGCCCGACAAATACACCAGAGGAACATATTTCTGGAAGGGCTTAGAAACCACCAGCATCATGATGGCTCCACTTCCATATAGTGGCAAAAATGGTCCCCGCATAAAGCCCCTGTTTATCCATTTTTTCTTGCAAATAGACACATATGCGGACTCAAAGCACCATCCGAAAAAAGAGTAAAAATAAAAAAACAATACCCATTGTGAAAACGTATAATCAAACATGGCACACTCCTCTAGCGGAAAATTGCAACCTCTACCCGCAGCTTCCCTTTTTTGGTTTCATAGTATGTACCGGTAAAGATAAACTTTCCAAAGCCTCGCAGATTCACCACATCCCCTTCCTTCAAAAGCCGGGAATTGTTCTCACAAAGTCTGCCGTTCACATATACCTTCTTTCCCCTGAAATACTCCAGAATATCTCCTCTGGACTTATTGTACACCTTGGCCAAACAAACATCCATACGAAGAGAGGGAAGCAGCACCTCCATATGCTCCGGCTCTTCAGCCGGAATATCCGCGATACTCTCTACCAGCGTACATTTCACACTGGTATGTTTTATTTTGTCCAAATTGGTCAATATGTATTCTGCAATGGATTCCAAACAAAAAAGATATGCCTCTTTCCCGGTAATCTTAATATCTCCCAAAGTACTTCGCTCAATACCAAGATTCATCAGCGCACCTAAAAAGTCACGATGGCTCAGATTATCCGCAAATTTTTCAATGACCGGCTGAATATGAATACAAACGATTGGGTACTCCTCCACATATCCCAAATCCTCTTCTGCGCCGAAACGTACTACCTTTCTCTCCGCATTTTCCACGCCACCCCAAAGCTCATACCTTGTGTACTTAATATCTCCTACCACCTGCCAGAAAATATCCTGCTCACTTAAGCCCAGAAAACCGGTGAAGGTATAAATATTCTGTTGAAAGGATTTATCTGCCAAATCCTTGATACGGTTCTTAAGTTGTAATTCTTCCTTTGCTGATTCCAGTCCCATAATGCTCCTATTTCCCCTGTTTCAAAAATCCCCCGCACCCAAAAGTGCGAGGGAATCCTTTATACAAAGCTGATAACTTCTTCTTTGGGAGCCTTTGTTTTTTCCACCTTTACGGCGTGTAAAACCGGGCCTTCTCCCTTATAATCTGCCCAAAATTCCTTATTGACTGTAGCGGTCACTTCCACCCAATCCTTATTTGCCAGCTTATCCGCTCCTGCGTATTCACAGGCATACCCCAGAAACGCCATATCGTCTGCGCAACAGGTCATCGCCATTCTACCCGGTACAAAATACCCCTTGGGGAAACCATCGGGAATCAGCACCATCGCCTTAAAGCGAAGTGTCTTACCGATATAACGCTCTAAGTGGTCCATGGAATCCAGATACCATATCCCATAGCCCTCATTGTCCAAATCAATAATTTCCTGATTTAAATCATAGGGTAAATCTTCCTCGAAAATCTCATCAATTTCTCCCTCAGAGCCTTCAAAAATAACATCTGCGGTAGAATTCACTGCCTTGATATTACGCTTATAAACATTCAACTCCTCAATACCATCACAGCGATTGAAGATAATCATCTCAGACTTACGAATCATCTCCGCAAGAAGAGAGCGCATATTAGTGTAATACATTGGGAAGGTAGTTGCATCAATTGTGGTAATCTGCTGTTCTATCTTCCAGTGCCATGGCAACTTCATCTCCTTGAAATTCCACATGCCATTGTACTCCACAATAATTCTTTCCGGCTTATGCTTTTTCTCCAGCTCCACCAAATTGGCAGTGTTAAAATCTTCCTTGGAATCAATCCACTCCACCACAGAATTACTCTTTTGTAAAAGCTCCGGCTCATATTCCACCTCACCCTCTTCGCAGGCAATGATAAGGGTCTTCCCCTTAATGCGGAAATAGGGCTGAGCCAAAGTATAGGTAATGAATTCTGTCTTACCACTCTCTAAGAATCCATTAATCATATATACTGGTTTCATTTATTTATCTCCTACACACGGAATAATGCAGCAAGCTTGTCCTCACAAAGCTTAGAACCGATGACACAGATTTTACCGGTTACCTCTGCCTTTCCTTCTCTTACATCACTTTCTTCCGGAACATAGTCAAAGTAAATCCACTGACCATCTTCTGCGGGAACCATACCCTTAGAACGTAATACAAAGCCATATTCACCACTGTCTAAAGCAGTCAAAATTTGTTCAATCTCTGTCTTGGTATATACATTCGGTGTCTCTACACCCCAGCTGGTAAATACCTCGTCCGCATGATGATGTCCATGGTGATCATGGTGATGATGCTCATGGTCATGGCAGCCACAGGTACAATGCTCATCATGCTCATGATGATGCTCATGATTGTGATGATGCTCGTGATCGTGATG
>JAFTXD010000010.1 GCA_017461775.1 Lachnospiraceae bacterium | reverse complement strand
TCCAAGCCCTTGAATCTGGAGATGGAGCGTGGTCAGAAAATCGTCTTGGTTGGTGCCAACGGTATCGGTAAGACCACACTTTTAAAAAGTATCTTAGGTTTAATCAACCCCTTAAGCGGTAAGGTGGAGCAGGGGGATTATCTGCACATCGGCTATTTCGAGCAGGAAATGAGTCAGGATGTAAGCACCACCTGTATCGAGGAAATCTGGAACGAGTTCCCGGGCTTCACCCAGTATGAGGTGCGCTCCGCCCTTGCAAAATGCGGCCTCACCACCAAACATATCGAGAGCAAGGTAAAGGTTCTCTCCGGTGGCGAGCAGGCAAAGGTACGTCTCTGCAAATTGATTAACCGGGAGACCAACATCCTCCTCCTGGACGAGCCCACCAACCACTTAGATGTGGATGCCAAGGAAGAATTAAAGCGTGCCCTCCAGGCCTACAAGGGCAGTATCCTGATGGTGTGCCACGAGCCGGAATTCTACGAAGGCCTGGCTACCGATGTGTGGGATTGTACCAAGTGGACCACCAAGGTGTTCTAAGCTTAATGACATTTAGACAAGAAAATACCTATTACGTTAAAGAGCAGCTTCCAACTGCTCTTTTTCCTTTGTTTGAGAAGGCTTCCTTTTCTTACCTGTCCCCCGAGGGCGTATATGCTAAAATCCTTCTACCACGCCCTACCATCCCCCGAATTCCGGCATAAGGAGAGCCTTTTTAGACCTTATTGTAAGGGATATGTGCTGTAAAATCATCTTTTCTCTCCTCACACCCCGCTTTCCTACTTTACACGGGACTTAGAATTCCGATATTGCCAAATACAGCACAAATGCTGCTAAAATCTTTAAAATTCTAGCCGAAAAATGAATCTTGAAGAATGAAACAGGGCGTGTGAAGAAAGAAAAAGAGCATACGCCCTTGCAAGGAAAATACTGGTGCAATACAATAAAAAAACAGCTTGTTTTGTAAACCTATTGACATGGCGAAGAGCTGGAAAATTTGAATTTATCAAACACATTACCTCTCCCAACCAACGGTTGAGTTTGATAATTCTACTTACAGTTCGTGTACAAAAGCTGATGAAGATTGTAAAGTGAAGCATGAAAGGAGGCATATTGTAATGAATCAAATTAATACAGGAAAGTTTATTGCAAGTTGCAGAAAAGAAAAAGGATTGACACAAGCACAATTAGCAGAAAAGTTAAACATTAGTGACAGAGCTGTTTCTAAATGGGAAACTGGAAAATGTATGCCCGATTCATCTATTATGTTGGAACTTTGCAATATTTTAGATGTTACGGTCAATGAACTATTAAGTGGGGAGAGGATAGAAATGAATAATTACGAAAAAAAAGTAAATGAAAATCTCATTGAATTAAAAAGAAAAGATGAGAATAATATGAACAAGAATGCCATAATATCAACAATATATACAATCGCTATGGTTATTGGTATTGTGGTATGTTTCATATGTGATATTGCCATTTCGGGAACGCTGACATGGTCACTTATTGTTCTAAGCTCTGTCTTGGTTACATGGATAGCATCTTTTCCAGTTATATTGTTGGGAAAGAAGGGTGTTCTGGTGGCGATGATTGCTATTAGTATTCTCATTGTACCATTTATGTACATATTAAGTATTTTGATAAAAGTCAATGAGATATTCGGCATTGGTACGAGTATATCAATTATTTCACTTGTATTTCTGTGGATAATTTATATTTTCTATCGTCGACTTAAGGAACGAAAACTATTGGCAACAGGAATCACATTCTTGTTTGCAATCCCATTTACATTTTTGATAAACAGTACATTGTCAAAAATGATTGGCGAGCCTGTAATTGATATTTGGGATATATTATCTGTATTTATTCTGTTGATTATAGCAGTTGCTTTTATCATTGGTGATTATGCAAGAAAAAAAGGGTATATAAGATAAGTTTACTTATATCACTTGAAACTTTCAGTTAGTAAGTGTGTTGCAATATTTATACAGAAGATAATGCAAATAGACTTCAAGCATTAACGCTAAGCCATTACAAATGTATTGACTTAGCGTTAAATAACTCAACAACTACTAAAAGCCCTTCGTACTCTCTCCCAGCACCAGAAAATCCGCATAAAACCGGGACATATTGAAACTACGGAACGTTGTCTTTTGGCAGCGTTCTTTTATGTTGTCCAGGTAATCGTAGCCGAAGCGTTCCTTGATAAGCATGTCTTGCAGGGATGCCCCTCCGATATCATCCTGATAATATCTGTTCAAATCATACCCGGCATCTGCAAGATAGGGTATGATGGCGGGTGCCGCATCGGCGCTTAAACTGCGCAGGTAGTAGTAATCGTCGAATTCTTCCGTTTTAAAGAAGCTGCTCTGTCCGTCCATGGCAGCCACATTCACCGTAGCGATGATATAGTGTGGTCTGGCAAAGGCAAGGGCAATATACAGCACCGTCACCACCACCAGCGAATACCGGAACAGCGGAAATCCTTTCTTGAAAATAAATACAATGACTCCTGCAAAAAGTAATGTTAATACTAAAAGTCCCCACAGCACCAGTACTCGAAGGTAGGTCAGATAGTAATAGCTGATATACATAATCATACGGTAAGCACTGGAAGCAATCATCACAAAGCTGCAAAGAGACATCATAGTAAGGATGGCTTTCAGTACCTTGCTCGCCTTGAAATAAGCAAGGCCTATCAACACCAGTACAAAATTAATCATAGCTACCATTAAAAGTTGGAAAAAGCCTTCTCTGGCATATTCTGCGTAGGTGTAACCCTCAGGCAGGGAGATTCCTCCCACGAAAAGATATCGTATCTGAATACCACAGAACACCATGTACATCAGGGTCAACATCAGTGCCACAGGAATGGCCAGCAGTGCCTCGCCCATTTTGCGGGGCTTCTCCTCCACCTTAAGCGTACGCTTCTCTAAATATACCACCAATCCGTAAGCAGCCATGAAAAACAATACAAATCTCCAACAGATTCCATAGATATTCTCCAGATTCATGGCATCCAGCACATTCCTTCCCAAGTCACGGAACACCGCATCCGCGCTAAATAAGAGAGCAGCCATCATCGCGAAAATAGGGATGGCAACCACCACGCCCAGCACCACATACAATACCTTACTGTTCTTGGTACTGAGTTTATTTTTGCAATACCATTTTCCATGGGAAAATGGAGTGAAAATCTCACAAAATGCCGAGCAAATGGTGGCAGAGATTCCCTTTACCGTTTTCCCAAAGCTCCAGCTGTTTACATCGTAAAGATTGCTAAGGAGCAGGGTAATCATCAAAAGGAAAATGCCCGTCTTATTAAAAAAGTGCAGTACACTGTCATCGGTACACACCGTTGCCACCGCAAGTAATCCGATACTAATCAGATAAAAAAGATTTCCTTTTTTCCAGGTAAGCCCCAGTTTTCCAAAACAGTAATAGAAATAATAGAGGCTTCCTGCCACGAAAAAAGGGTAGGTAATCCCCGATTTATTCTGATACATACAAAAGAGGTACAACACCGCATAGAGAAAGGTAGCAATGCCAAATACCCCAAACTGCTCCTTCATGGGGGAGATCCTTTCTTCTTTTACCTCCTGTATGTTTTCTACTCTTTCCTCACTCATCCTCTTCCTCCTCCTCGGATTCCACATACTCCAAAATATCCCCGGGCTGGCAGTCCAGCGCCTTGCAGATAGCGTTTAAGGTAGAAAACCGCACTGCCTTTGCCTTGTTATTCTTTAAAATGGACAAATTGGCCAGAGTAATATCAATCTCCCCTGCCAGCTCCGTCAGACCCTTTTTTCGCTTGGCCATCATTACGTCCAGATTGATTCTTATCGCCATAGCTCCTCCTTCTAAATGGTCAAATCATTTTCTTCTTTGTAGTTGATGGCTTCTTCAAACACGCGGGATAGCACTTCGCTGAAAAGTCCCGCAATCACAAATACTAAAATCACTACCAACATGGCAATGGTCAGATACACTGCGCTACGGATGATTGCCAGAACCACAATTCCCAGACTGATTTTCGCCATTTTATGTAAGCTCTTCACATTTTCCGGCACAAAGGCCTCCTGCCGAAGCACCGTACCAAACATCTTGCGCAGCTCCCAGATAAGGAGAAGTGCACAGATTCCCAAAAAGAAGTAAATCACCACCGTAGCAACATAATACTGCCCGATTCCCCAGTGCAGATATACAAAGGGTGCAACCGCCCCTCTCTCCGATATCCACTCCAGCACAAAACGCACCGTCAGCGGCAGGGTAAGAGTTACAAGGATTCCCGCATAAAACATAAAGTCCAAAAGATATTTGGTCAGCTTGGTTAAATTGTCTTTTTTCATGATTTCCTCCGGATATTTCTCCAATTTAAAAGTGAGTTTATCGAATTTCGATAAACTCACTCTATAGCATTTCTTTCCGATTGTCAATATATTTTTATTGATTTTCGATAAATATTTACTTCGTCACAATCACCGTATAGCTTCCGCAGGGAATCCGGATAAATAGGTCCTCAGAATAATACCCTGCATCCGCTGTCTCCACAACATATCCCACAAAACAACTGAAATCCGGCGTTTCCGGCAGGTAGTAGAAAAATCGCTGGTTATAAGGAATCTGCTTTCCGTTAAAATCATTACTCGCTCCGGTGAGGTACGCTGCATCCATCCCCATACCGTACCAGGTCATTACCTGGCTTACATGCCAGCTGCCCTGATACTGGGAGTCGGGCGTAATGTAGTAGCGGTCACACTGAAAGCTCTCCGCCATATCGATGGCAGTGAGGAAATCTTCAAAGAAAATGTCCGCAATCTGCTCACTGTACTCACCGAAATAATCACTTAAAAACATACTGCATGCCACACCATACACAAGTACAAATGCGGCCAGCAGAAGCTTTATCTTCTCCACGATAAAAGCGATGGCTACACCGGCAAAAATAATATGACTGTAGAAAATAATATTAATACGGTTGATGTTCACCCCATTGATAAAGATTCCCACAAAAAGACTGGAAATCCAGTAAATGAGAAGGAGCATATTGCCGATTTTCAAAGTCCCCTTCTCCGCCTTAAACACCCGATATCCCGTGAGCACCAGGCCACCCAGAATCAAAGGCATGGAGAACAGATACATAGTTCCAAACTTATCCAGAGCATTCCAGGGCAAATCCGGCTTCTGCAATATGGCTACATGGAAAAAGGATTTCACATTAGAAACAAACTGCTGCCCAATATTTTCCGAAAAGGGAAGCATATCGCTGACACGGCTTGTTCCCGGAAAGCTCTGCATGGTCACAAAGGGAAGGGACACCGTCTCCCAGCCCATGAAATTAATCAGCATGGTTCCGTAGATAGGCCACGCCAGACCAAAGTATACGCCCACGGAAATTCCCAGTGCCTTTACCTCCACCATTTTTTGCTTAAACAGATATATAGCAGTAATCAGCAAAAACACAGGCACCATATAAAAGGCCACCCCGTAGGAATACATGCACAGGGCGAAGAATACCATGGACAGATATATCCATTTTACATTTTTCAGACCCTTTATCAGAAACATCAGACCGATGATGAACATGTGGGGGAATAGATTACAATCCAGTGCCCAGCGACTCTGCATGAAATGCCAGGGATTCACGGCCAGAAACCACAGGGTAATGGCTGCACATTTCTCTCCAAACAGCTCCTTGGCAATCACATATACCGCTACAGAGCCGGCGATGGATGCCAAAAGCAGGGGCATCCTGGCAGTGACGCTATGAAAGCCCCAAAGCTTGATAAAAGGTACCATCAAATAGGACAAAAAAGAGCTCATCTGCCCATAGCTCCAGGCCTCCAAATGTGCCGGCAGATAGGTACCGAAATGATCTGTCCCATACGCAGCTAAGGACAGGGCATCAACTGCTGCCAATGCCCCGTCCTGATTAAAGCCACCCGGAATATTTCCGAATGCAATGATTCGAATAAAGATTAGGAATATAAATCCCGCCACTGTCATCGCTTTTGTTTTCATAAAAACCATCCTATGATTTCACTGCTTTTTTCTTTTTGAATCTCTCCAAAATGTTTACTCCTTTGTGGAAGAGCTGGTTCTTATAAACCTTTCCGGCCACAAGCACCAGAGCTAAGGTGAATACAAACAGAAGCACTGTATATAAAACACCCATTCCCACATTAACATTACCTACCAGGATATCACCGGGAAGGAGATATGCACTGGTCAGCGGGAAGATTCTAAGAATGGTATTGAGCCATTCCTTCTCCTGCAGTGGCAGAGTGTAAGCACCGAAAAAGCCGATGATAACAGCAATCTGGTAATACGCCATGCACTGTGCCAGCTCCTCGGTCTTGCTTGCAAAGGAAGCAACCGTACCGGAAAGCACACAGTAGAATAAGAATCCAATACACAGACAAAGTAAGCATAACACAATTGCGCCCACAGAGAAAGCGGAACTTCCCTCCTCCATGCTTAAAAGCTCAAATACTTCTAAAATATAGTTTACATAACCCGGATAGATTACTGTTTCCGCGATAAAATGTCCACCGAAGAAGCCGCCTACCAAGCACACAATCCACAGTCCCAGCTGCAAAAGCGCCAACACCACGGTAGCGGAAATCTTACCCAGTAAAAGCGCATAGGGTTTGGTCATGGTAAGCACCATTTCCATCAGCTTGGAGGATTTCTCCACGCTGACAATATTTCCAATGCCCTGGCCATAAACCAGAGTCATCATATACAGCGCAAAAATGGTAAGCATGGGCACAAACATGGTCACCAAAACCTCTCCCACGCTCTTCTCCTCTTCGCCTGCAGTCAGATATTCCGTAGAAACACCGCTCATGGCAAATACCAGCTTATCCTGAGGAATTCCTGAGGAAAGAAGCTTGCTTTGCTCCATACATACGGTAAAATCATCCAGGAAATCTTGGGCATCCCCTTCCGAAATATCACTTTCAAAAGGAAGCACCGCAGATAAAAGATAGCCGCCCTCTTTCTGGGTAATCTTTAATTTCAGGGAGTATTCTTCCGCATTTTCCACAAAGGAAACATTGGGATATTCCTCCCCATAAGTATAGGTAAAGCCGTCCAAATACAGTACCGCCAGACCACTTTCATCCTCTAAGGATACCACGCCGACAGGCGACACCTTGCCATCCTCCTCAGACTGTACAAACGCCATAATGGTACTGATGGCCAGACCCACAATCAGAAAGACAAGTGCCACACCAACGGTTGCGGCCTTAAAGCCCTTTCCCTTTACAGCCTGCTTCCAGGTAAAGGCAAATACATCCTGCCACCCAGTAAATGCACCTTTTTTCATATTACTTGGCCCCCTTTCCGCTACGCACCTTGGAAATCGCCAGAATGTCCTTGAATTTCAGCACTTTTCCATTGTAGAAAATCATGGATTCGTACACACTGGCAGTGAAAAGGTAAAGCACTATGGTAATCACGGTAAGAAGCACAAAACCAATCAGCGCTATGACGGTAGTCATTCTTCCGGTTAACAGCATCGCCGGTACAATAAATGGTGTGGAAATGGGGATAAGTCCGCAAATGTTGATAATCAGTGGTTCAACGCCACCAATCATTTCCATCAAACAGATACCGATGCCGATATAGGCACCAATAACCTGCACCATCTGGTACACCTTCATACCTTCCGCAAGCTCCTCCATCTTGCTGACAGAAGCCCCTGCAAGACCTGCTAAAATACTGAAGAACAACACGCCCATCAGCACAATCAGTACTGCTAAAATCACATTCACCACACTGAGACCACTAAACATCTGCAATATAGAAGTGCTCTCCTGTGCTGCACCGAGCTCCGCTTCTGAAAATACTGCCTTCTGAATCAATGTGGAACCCAAATAAGCTCCGCCCATCACACCGAACTGAATCATGGTCAATGACAGGCATGACAAAATTTTTCCCACAATAAGAGCCATGGGGCGCACATTAATCATGAGATATTCCACAACTCTGGTGGACTTTTCTGTCACGATGGCGTTCGCTACACTACCACCATTTAAGGTGATAATCATCATACAGATCATGATGCCGCCTAAGAGAACATAGTACTCTTCCAGAGAAATACCTTCCTCCTTCTCCTCTTCTTCCAGCACTGTTCCGCTTTCATCGGTAAATAACACCTGGGTATCTACGGACTGATTAATAAATGCCATCTGCTCCTCGCTGACATCAATAGCCTTACGCTTCGCCTCCTCAAAAAATGCAGTGAAGGTATCACCAACCACATCACATTCATCATCCTCTAAAGCATCTTCTGCTGCGCGGACAAAATTCAGCTGGAAATAACCGGCACTTTCATGACGAATTTGTACACCGATATCCTTAGAATCCTCGGTCTCTTCGATACTCTTTGTGTACTCCTCAAAGGTCATATCCTCTCTGACGCTGACCTTTACCCCGGAAGCTGCCGTCTCCGCAAAGGCATTTTCATAATCGATGGGAAGACCCACCTCATCAAAAACATATAAATTCTCTACCGTAACCTTTATTTCCTCCGAATCCTCTCCGGACTGAAACAAGGTGAGTACTGTGGGCCCAAACAAAAAAAGCACACATATAATGATTAGAAAGCCCTTAAAGGATTTCTGCTTGAATCCCTGCTCGAAGGAAAAGCGGAAAACCTCCTGCCAGCCTCTATAATCAGTCTTCTTCATGCTGGGCACCTGCTTTCTCTACAAATATCTCGTGTAAGGAAGGCTCACGGAGCTCAAAACGTACCACCTTCTTATCAGCGGCAAGAAGGTCCTCTAAAAAGCTCTTTGCCTGGTCTTCTCCGGTCACCTTCAGCTGCTTTCCATCCGGTGTATCATTTAAGATTTCCAGACCATGCTTTTCAATGATATCATCAAATTCCTCATCGCACTTGATAATGAGATTTACTCGTCCATAGCTCTTCTTAATCTCATTCAAATCACCCTGCAAAGCCACCTTACCGCGTACTAAAATGGTGATATCCTTACAGAATTCTTCGATGGTAGCCATCTGATGGGATGACATAATTAAGTATTTTCCCTTAGCAATTTCCTCACGGATAATTCCCTTAAATAAATCCGTGTTAACAGGGTCCAGACCACTTAAAGGCTCATCCAAAATCAAGATTTCCGGCTCAGAAATCAGTGCCGCCATCATCTGGATTTTCTGCTGATTACCCTTGGACAGCTGGTCAGCCATCTTGGGCTTTTCCTTCTTTTTGCCCTTGGTCTGCTTGGGATATAAATATTCCTCTACCTCCAGACGCTTCGCCCAATATGCAATACGTTCCTTGGCTACGTCCTTTGATACCCCCTTTAATTTGGCAAAATACAGAAGCTGATCCATCAGCTCATACTTTGGATAAAGGCCTCTTTCCTCGGCCAGATATCCGATATTCATGTTCATGGAATCCATGGGCTTTCCCTTCCAAAGCACCTCTCCGGAATCCTTTGCGAGCATCCCCAAAATCATACGGATGGATGTGGTCTTACCGGCACCGTTGGTACCTAAGAGCGCATATACACCCGGCTCCTTCAGAGAAAAAGAAAGATGGTCTACAACCGTCTTGTCTCCATAGCTCTTAACTAACTCTTTGACTTCTAATGACATATACTTCCTCCTACTTCCCTCGTTTATTCTTTCGTATTGCCATGTTTAGTATATTACTACGGTAAAGCGTTGACAACCATCTTTTTCCAATCTTTATGAAAATTTAATGTATGAAAAACTGCACGTTAATTACTTCAGCTTCTTATACAGTCTATGCGCATTTTCCAGGCAGATTGCCTCCACTTCCTCTACGGAAAGCCCCTTTATCCTTGCGATTTCCGCAACCACATAGGGTAAATTGCGGGAATCATTACGCTTACCACGGTTTGGCACCGGGGACAAATAGGGACTGTCGGTTTCTGTGAGAATGCGGTCCATGGGCAGATATTCCACCACCTCTTTCAGCTTTTTGCCGTTCTGGAAGGTGACCACGCCTCCTATACCGAAGTAAAAGCCCATGTCCAGATAATCCTTGGCAGATTCCTTACTGTAGGAATAGCAGTGAATGACACCCCCTACCTCCTGTGCATGATATTCCTTCATCATATTTATAGTATCCTGTGCAGCATCTCTGGAATGAATCACCATCGGAAGCTGTATCTCCTTGGCAAGCTTCATCTGACGGGCGAACCATTTCTTCTGAAGCTCTCTATCCGGCTCGTCCCAGTAATAGTCCAGTCCAATTTCTCCTACTGCAACTATTTTCTCCCGGACACACTGCTGTTTTAACCACTGTATATCCTCTTCCTTCAAATCTTCGCAATCACAGGGGTGAATTCCCAACGTTCCATAAATAAAATCGTACTTCTCCGTCAGCTCTATGGTCCGTTTGCAGCCCTCCAGGCTGGCACCACTGTTAATCACGCGGCCGATTCCATGTTCTGACAGCTGTGTCAGCACCAATTCTCTGTCTTCCTCAAATGCTTTATCATCAAAATGAGCATGGGTATCTATAATCATTTTACGAATCCTCCAAATCCTCTACGCCCATGGCAAAGAGCGCAGGTATAAACATAAAATTAAGTCCCTCACATTCCGGGGTATGAATAAAATGACTCTCCGGGTCCACTGCCAGCCAGTCCTCAATCACCTTGGATTCCTCCGGGGAATTCTTGATATTTACCATGGTCTTGGGTTCCTCAAAGTAGGAAAACAGCAGGTTTTCGTGGAGTGCTATGGACTGGTATCTATCCCCGGTAAGCAATCCTTCATCCACGATGGCCTTGTGGTAATATATATAGCTGAACAGCTTTTCTTCATATAATAGTGCAATCCGCCCACGACGAAGCTCCGGCTTAGTGGCACGCTTCCAACCCTCCACCGATTCCGGGATGGAGTGGTAGTAGATATGGTACATTTTCACCCAGCCACGTTCCTTTGTCATACCGGGCCATGGCTGTAGGAAGTCCTCTATTGGTTCCAACAGCTCTTCTACAGAAATGACACCATTGTCACCCACTCCTTCGTAATAAAAAAACAGGGTACGGGAGATGTCTGCGGTATCTGCCAGATATAATGCGGCCGTCAGCACCTGTCCTTTCTTCTGGGCACGGCGGATATTGTCCTGACATTTTGTAAGCCCTCTCTGAAATGTGTCCTTATCATAACCTTCTCTCAACTTTGCCCTATAATGCATACGTTGTATTTTCATTTTCTGATTCCTTTATATTTTGTTAATTTCTTTTAGAACTTTTTAATTTCGTGTCCATATTTTCGCCATATTTTGCTGTTAAGATAAATGTATCATATGATTCAGGCAAACGCCTGATACAAATGGAGCTAGCGGATTTTGATATCATGTATTGGGGACCGATTAGCTTCGACAAACAATTATCCTATTTTTTGGGTTTTCATACATTCTCCTTACAGACCCGGTTGTTTGCCCACAGCCGGGTCACTTTCATGCAAAAGTGACGGGTGATTGTGGATGCGGGAACTCCGGGCGGTCACCATATGTCTTTTTTAAGACGCACTCTCGTTCCGTGAACATGCGAAAAATCCATACGCGCAAGATTTTTCACAGGCAGTACTAGGCTCGAAAATACCTCGCCAAGTGCTGACGTTTTTCAAGGGTCTAAAAAAAGACATATGGTGACCGCCCG
>JAFTXD010000091.1 GCA_017461775.1 Lachnospiraceae bacterium | reverse complement strand
TATTCATTTACAGGCTCGTATAAAACCTGTAGTATCAGATCCTTCAGCTTCTCCTCGTCCGGGTAGAACTCTTCAAACTGCTCTCCCATCACGGTTTTCCCCTCTAAGCTGTAGATTTCACCAAGCTCATAGCTCAGGGCCTTGCTTCCCAGATACGCCATCTGGTCCAAGGTAAGATCCGTGTTCATGTACTTGACGGCCTGCTGATACATGGTCACCGGTAAGGTGATGTCCTTCTTAATCTCTGATAATGTTTTATCTACAAAGGCATTTACATACTGCTTCTGACGCACCTGTCTGGTACGTGCACTCTCAAACACTGTCACGTCACGCAGACGCACATAGTGTACGGCATAATAGCCCTCTAAGTGAAGCTCTGCGCCCTTCGTCCAGTAGGGCACATCAAGGGTCAAATCCTCCGGGCACACCACATCCACGCCGCCGATAGCATCGTTCAGCACGGTGATGGCATCAAAGCCAAGGGACACATAGCCGGTGATGGGCAGGTCGTAAAACAGCTTGGACACTGCTTCCTCGGTATACTTAGCGCTCAGCGAAGCCCCATCTCCGAAACCATACTGTGTAGTCAGCTGTGCCTTCACCACTTCCGTGGCTCCATTGATTACACTACCATAGCAGTAAATATCCACTATGGTATCCCGGTTGACATTAATCAAATCGATGCGCTCCTCGTCAGGATTTACCACTACCAGGAACATCACATCGGACTGGCCGCCGTCCGCAAACACATCCGTAGTTTTCAGCTTACCGGCCTTATCAATTCCCATAAAGAGGAAGGTCATAATATCTTCATTGTATACATAGCCCGTGCCGCCATCCAGCGTAGGGACATCTCCCTCTGCCTTCGCCTGGAGAGTTTTCCCTCCATGGCCCAGCACACAAGCTACTGCGATAGCTGCTATCACCACCAGTGCCAGCAAAGCTATCAGTATTCCCAGTAGGATGCGCTTTAAGCATCCACTCTTCGGAGATACTTTTTTATCCTCATTTTCTAGTTTATCATTCGTCATATGTTTACACCACAAACTACTGGTTTAATTCCACTGGCTCATAGAACACCTGTAGCATCAGTTCCTTTAGCTTACCATAGTCTGGGTAGAACTCTTCAAAGCGCTCTCCCTTTACGGTCTCACCCTCTAGGGTGTAGATTTCACCGAAGCTGTAGTCAAGCAACTGACTGGTCAGGTATACTACCTGGTCCGCAGTGATGTCCGTGGTCATATATTCGGTAACCTTCTTGTACAAATTCACTGGTACGGTGATATCCTTCTTAGTTTCACTTACTACCTTGGAGATAAAGGCGTTCAAATACTGTTTCTGACGAGCCAGTCTGACACGAGCACTTTCAAAAAGACTGCAATTACGCCAACGCACATAAATCATTGCATCATTACCTTCCAGATGTAGATTCGCTCCTTCAAACCAAGTTTTCTTTTTAGCGGTCATATCCTCCAGACACACCACATCCACGCCACCGATAGCATCGTTAATCTTCGGAATCGCATCATATCCGATGGACACATAACCGGTGATTGGAAGATTATAAAACAGGGTGGATACCGCCTCCTTGGTGTACTTGGCACTCTGTGCGCCACCGTCCCCAAAGCCAAACTGGGTGGTCAGCTGTGCTTCCACTACCATGACGTCACCATACTGCTCATATCCATAGCAGTACACATCCACCATGGTATCTCTGTTGATGCCGATAAGATCTATCTGCTCTTTATCCGGATTTACCACCACAAGGAACATGGCATCCGACTGCCCACCGTCCGCCTTCTTATCCGTCAGCTCTACCTCGCCTTCCTTATCAATTCCCAGAAACAGGAAGGTCATGATATTCTCATTGTAATCATAGATGGTGTCCCCATACTGTATCCAGTCGGACTGCCATTCAATCGGTACCGGAGGCTCTGTAGCCTGTACCTGTAGCTCTCCTCCATCCGGTGCAGCGGTAGGCTGCATCTCAAAAGTAGGGGCACTTCCCTCCGTCTTCTGCTGCAATGATTTGCCGCCGTGGTTCACCATATAAATAGCTACGCCCACGCCTATCACCACAATCGCCAGCACCACAATCAGTGCCCACGATACCACCTGTATCAGAATCCTGCGCCTACGACGCTTCTTCTTCTCCATAGTGGCCGGACTGGGGATATCCTCATAATAGTCGTATTCTAAATCATCATTGTTCATAGATTATCTTTCTTTATACTACACTAGACCACGTTCGGTTCTTCGTTTTTTCGATACACTAGTCATGACTGGCACAGTATATATGTTTCTATAGCATGCCTTTGAAAAACGTCAGCACTTGGCGAGGTCCTTTCGAGCCTAGTACTGTTACGTTTTTCACAGAGCGAGAGCGCGCTGCTATAGAAACATATATACTGTGACTGGCATGACGGCGCCTATCCACAGCATTGAAGAACCATTACTGCATTCTAGTAATTTCCATAGTACTGGCCATAGTATTTGCCGTAGTACTTTCCATAGTAACGTCCATAGTAACCATACTTACCGGACTTGGTCATATTTACCTTGTTCAGTACGCAACCAAGGATACGGCAGCCGGTCTTGTCCAGCTGGTCCTTAACCTTCTGTGCGAAACGATAGCTGATTTCAGCGTTAGCAATAACCAGAATAGAACCATCACACTGCTTTGCTACGATAGCACTGTCGATAACGCTTCCCAAAGGAGGAGTATCGATGATAACCAGGTCGTATTCTTCCCTGGTCTTCTCCAGCATATCCGCAAATCTCTTGTTTCCCAGAAGCTCTGCTGGGTTCGGTGGTACAGGACCTGCGAAGGTCATGAATAAATTCTTGTTGTCCGTCTCGCAGATTACCTCATCCAATGGGTACTTACCTACCAGATAATGTACCAGTCCCAGACGTACCTTACCCTTGTGGTGTCTCTGGATAAGCACGGACTTACGAAGGTCCGCGTCGATTAAAAGCACCTTCTTACCTGCCTGTGCGAAGGAGGAAGCAAGCTCGTAGGAGATACTACTCTTACCTTCGTTCGGGGTACAGCTGGTGATAGCTATGGTCTTAATATTGTCTCCGGAGAGCTCTACATTGGTACGAAGATTCTTGTAGGCTTCTCTGGTTCTATAGTCTAATTCTTTTTTTCTAAGATCTATCTTCTGCATGATTTACGCCTCTTCATTCTCTTCTTCATCCTCGTTCTCTGCAAGAACGGCTTCAATGGCTGCCTTGTGCGCCTCAGAGTCACTCTTCTTTTGAGAGGAGCGATGCTTTCTGCCACTCTTCTCCTCTTCCTCTACAGCGATGGGGATCAGTGCCAGGGTGCTCAGCTTCAGATATCTCTCAATGTCCTCGGAGGACTTGATGGTGTCATCTAATAAGAAACGAATCAGTACCACTGCCGCTGCCATGAAGCCGCCCAGTAAGATGCCGATAGCAGTCCACTTCAGCACGCTTGGGTCGGATGGCTCGGTAGCCACATAACCCTCATCAACCAGGTTAACAGCATCTACATCCATTACTTCTTCGATACGCTTTGCTGCGATAGAACGGAGCTCATCCACCATCTGCTTTGCCAGCATGGGGTCCTCATCCGTCATAGTGATATCGATAATACGGGTATCGGAAGGGGTACTTACATTGATTTTCTCTACAAATGCGCTATAGGTTGCATCCAACTGGAAGTTCTCAATCACCTGCTCCACTACGTATCTGGAGGTAATCAGCTCCGCGTAGTCCTTGGTCAGCTGGGTACCAAGCTGCATATCCGAATATGTAATATTGGACTCACCGCTGTCCTTCGCCAGGATAACGATACGGGTGGTGGACTCGTAGGTCGGGGTAATCACAAATTTACTTACCGCAAACGCTGCCACTCCCACAATTACTGCGGAAAGAATGATTGCCCACGCATAGTGCAGGAGCACTGCAAAAATCTCTCTTAAATCAATTTCAATTTCATCACTGGCGGATGCATTATACTGTGTATCCATTTTAATTATTTATCTCCTTACTTATTATAATAGGTACTTCTCTGCATTTTTATACAAAAGCTTGTTTGCATAAGCTTCACCGTATTTCTTATTCAGATATGCTGCACACTTAGCCATCCGGGGCGCTCTGTTCCTATCAGAATGGGCATCCGTGGATACAAAATCCACATATCCGGCCTTCAGAAGCTTCTTAACATCTCTCTTGGTATGAAAGCCGTTGTCCCCGATGACGGAGGATGCATTCACCTGCACGAAAGCTCCCATATCCTTAAGATTCTTCACATACTCCGGCTTCTTCATCAACTGCTCATAACGCTCCACATGGGCGATAATCGGCGTGTAACCGGAGCTGTAAGCCTCTCGGACAGCATTATATATATATGATTTTTCCTCCAATGGATTGAACTCCATCAGCACACAGTCGGAATCTGCCATAGTCACAGCTTCTTCCCTGTCAAAAATCTGGCTTACTTCTTCTCTGTAATAATACTCTGTTCCCAGGAATATTTCTATGGAAATGTCTTCCTTTTCTGCGGCTTCGCGAAGCTCCTTCAGTTTTTCCTCCAGCTTTTCTCTGGTAGGACACCCCTTCCCCGGCATATTGTGGGGAGTGGCGATAATCACACGGATACCCTCTTCTTCCGCAATTCTGAGCATCGCCAGCGACTGTTCCATGTTCTTAGAACCATCATCCAGTCCCGGCAGGATGTGAGAATGCATGTCAACAAATCCCATGATTTCTCCTTTTATTTATGTCGTCTATATTTCCCGTTGTCTAGCGGTAAGGACAAGCGAACCATCAACGTATTCTAACACTCGCGACCCGCTTTTGCAATGTTCGATATGCATTTTTCGCGGATTGTACGCATTTTTATACAAATTAGTACTCCAGCTTTCCTTCTGCAACTAATTTCGCAGTAACAAGGAAACGGTTATTCTCTTTTCCTCTGATACAGGTAGACAGAGTGATAATCTTATCCTCCGTGCTCACCTGCATACCCTCGCGGAACAGATTATCCGGATTGGTCAGCTCTGTCAATCCACTCAGGAAATCACCATATCCACCCTCGGTATTCATAGCATAGCTCAGCATCAGATGTAAATCACCAAACTCAAATGCACCAAATACCTGATACACACGGATGGTCTCATCCGGCGAGTAAATGTAAACGTACTGATTCTCCTCGAAGAATTCCTTCTCCTCGAAGTTGTGCAGGGTTGCAAACATGCTTCCATTTCTCATATTGTGACCGTAAATGATAGTATTATTATCGGTCCAATCCGTAGAATTATAAAGCTGTGTGAAGATACTTCCTGCAGTTGCATCCTTGCCCTCCGGGGTACGGCGGAGATAATAGTCCGGCTCCTCCGGATGCTGGATAATCGGGTAATCGATATCGGTACCCGGAATATAAAGCCATGCATATGCATGAGGTGCGGTCTCATTCAGTCCTGCAAAATCAATGGTTCTGGCAGGTACATCGTATCCTTCAAGATTCGGGAACGGTGTCGGAGTGGGTTCCGGGGTCGCCGGTGGCTCCGGAGTCGCAGTAGGCTCTGCCGACACAATAGGCTCCGGGGTAAGCTCTACCACAAAACTTTCCTTCATTTCCTCCATCTCACGCTGTGCACTGTTATCACGAATCGCATTAACTATCAGTATGATTGCACATACAGCCGCTACTGCAAAAAGGATGTATGCGATTATATTACGCTTCTTATTATTCATAAACTCCTCCAATATACAAACTTCTCCACGTTACATCATTAATAACGATTCTACATCATTCTTTTCCATTTTTCCATAGAAAATTTTTACAGAATATGAAGTCAATATTTTATCTATCTTCGCCACCTCGCACAATATTACTTCCTATTTTTATAAAGTGCACAAAAAAATACTGTTTTTCTGCACTTTTTGTGTATATGAGACTGCATTTTACCACCTTCTCCCCCTATGTGAATCACACTTATTACCTATTTTGTAAGCCCTTACATGTCCCTGCCGCCGCAACTCTTGCATTTTATCACCATACAATCCTCTTCATCCCCTCCGCCAGTTTGCACGCCCTCAGATTCTCCGCTCCGTCCCCTTAAAATCCTACCAACACCCTGCCATTTGACCTATACGCTCCCTGCCCACACTTTTCCCATCCTCCGCTGGGTACTGCATATTTTAAATCCCACCAGTACCCTCGCCTCCACTCTGCTCACTTCCACTTTCACCTTTTCTTCTCCTCCACTGGGTACAGATAGAATATCCCTTCCTCAATACCCCTTTTTCCGCATTTTTCAGCCAATTACGCACCCTTTTCTTTCTCATTTGGGTACCTGCCTCATCCGCCACTTCCCAGACCCCACTTTCCGCAAAAAGCGGGGTCTCACACTCCCCACTCCGGCCCTGTACCCATTTTCCTTCAAAATTCCCCAGAAACTGGCCACTTTCTCGCCTCCGCAGGGTACTGCACATACCAAATCTCACCAGTACCCTCACCTCCACTCTGCTCACTTCCACTTTCACCTTTTCTCCCCTCCGCTGGGTACTGCACATGCCAAATCTCACCTGTACCCCTCCACCGGCCTCCCACCTTCATATACAAATTTCTCTTGCATTTCCAGCCACAATATCTTATTATAAGCATAGCCGTTTAGCTATTTCATTTCCCGCGGAATCTCACCGTCAACTCCCCCACCACAGGGCAAACACACAAACAAAATTCAACTTAGGAGGTATTTTATGCTTTACGAAACCATGCTGGAACGCAGCAAACAACTAGAAAAGGAAATCCATTCCCTACGCAAACAACTAAAACACTATCCCCAAGGAAAAATCATCTGCGCCAAAAACGGGCAACGCTGCAAATGGTATCACAGCGATGGCAAAAACCGTACCTACATCCCCAAGAAGCACCGCTCCAAAGCAGAGCAGCTGGCTGTCAAAAAATATTTAACCCTTCAACTAGCAGAATATGAGAAGGAAAAATATGCCACTGACCTATATTTACGCCATTCCTCTCCGGACACTTCTCCCTCCGGTCAATTACTCACTGCGCCTTACTATCAGGAACTCCTGCTCCCCTTCTTCACCCCCAAAGAGAATTACTTCACCGAGTGGATGAACGAACCATACCCTCGCAGCAAAGAATACCCCGAGAAGCTAATCCACAAAACTGCCGGCAGCTACTGTGTCCGCTCCAAATCAGAAGCACTTATAGACATGCTCCTGCGTTCCTATCACCTCCCCTTCCGATATGAATGTCTCCTTGAACTGAGCGGTACTCCTTTCTATCCGGACTTCACCATCCGCCACCCCCACACTGGAAAAATCATCTATTGGGAACACTTCGGTATGATGGATGACTCTTCCTACAACAAAAACACCTATCTCAAACTACAATTTTACTCATCCCACGGCATCATCCCCGGAGTCAATCTCATTACCACCTTTGAAACCAAAGACCATCCTCTGGATGCCGAATTTGTAAGGCTGCTGATTCAATATTATTTCCTCACATGATTATAGCGGCACCCGCTCTTTGGCGCACCGCTGACATACCTTTCCAGCTCAGCTTTCCTTCCGGCGTACCTTCCAACATGCCTTTTTCTACTCAGCTCCCCTTTCGGCGCACCGCTGACATACCTTTCCAGCTCAGTTCCCTTTCCGACGCTCCTCCAGCATACCTTGCGGGGTACAGACAAAATATCTTGCTCCAATACCCCAATTCGCCTCGTTTCTCGATGATTACACCCGTTATTTTACCTCAAATGGGTACCACCAACATCTTCCCATTACAAGACCCCGCTTTTCTGAAAAACGCGGGGTCTCATATTCCCCACTCAAACCTAAGACCCTTTTCTCCCTAAAATCCCCCGAAAATTGTCCATTTTCCCATCTCCGCAGGGTATCCACCATCACAAACTTCACCTGTACCCTGTCCCCCTCTCCTACAGACTACAAAAATCCCCTTACCAGAGCCTAGGCAGGGTATCATGAATCACAAATCCCACCCATACCCCGCCGCCGCAAAAGAACGGCACTCAAAAGCCAACTCTCCATAAAACTCTCCCCAAAAACACCTCAAAAAAGGCCCCTCCCCTGCCCAGCAGAGGAGAAGCCTTCTCATCCTTTCCCTATTTCTTCAAAATATCCACCGTATGTGCCCCCGCGCCAATCAAATCCTGCCTCTCGCAGGTAGCCATCTGGTAATTCACAAAATGCTCAAATTCTTCATCACTGAGCTGATTTAAGAAGGGGCGCATATAATTGGCCGGACCGTCCGGAGATATGAGCTTCCATCTAGTCAACGACAGCTCCTCCGCCAGCTCCTTAATCTGCTCCACCCGCACGTAATCATACAAATCCGCCGGATGGGAAATACATTTAAAATCCTCTGTAAATCTGCCCTGTTCCATGCATTCCAGCACATGCCGCTCCTTAAACGCGTAGGTCAACGCACCGTACTCATTCATGATGTACGCCACCAGAATCATTCCCCCCGGCTTTGTCACACGCTTCGCTTCTGAAAGTGCCTTTAACCTGTCCTCTTTTGTAAAAAGATGATACATGGGGCCAAAAAGAAGCGTCACATCAAACTGTTCGCTCGCCAGCTTTTTCAGATTCAGTGCATTGCCCTGCATGGCCTTCACGGAGCTGTTCTTTTTCTTCAAAATCCCCAGATTATACTTCACCAGCTCCACCGCCGTCACATCATAGCCTTCCTCCGCAAGCGCCACACTGTAACGCCCCGTTCCGGCACCGATATCCAGTATCTTAATGTCCTCTCTTGCACGACCATCACTGACCATATCCAGCGCTTCATGAATATATTTCATGGTCACCCGAAATTCCACCTGACCGTGTCTCGAATCCAGTCTCTTTTCCTCGTTAAATTTATTATAATATAACTCCAGTTCCGTCATTTATCCTTCTGCGCCCCTGCGCAGCGCCTCCTTATATTCATACATACGCTTGTCCGCTTCCACGGTCACATCGCTTAACCTCTCCCAGGCATCCAGCATATTACTCAACAGCTTTTTCTTCATATTTTTCATATGTAATTTCCTACCTGCGAAAAAAGTATATCATATTTTTTACTGCATAGCTATTGTGCTTAGGCCGATTTTTTACTACACTTAAACTAATTATAATTAAGGAGGATTTTCACATGGCATGGACAAAATATCCCCGCCCCCAATTCAAGAGAGAGCTTTGGCAGAGCCTGAACGGTAAGTGGAGCGTTGACGGCAAATCCGTAACCGTTCCCTTCCCGCCCGAGTCCCTTCTTTCCGGTCTGCAGGAGACCATGCCGGAGAAGTATACCTACGAAAGGACCTTCTCCCTTTCCGAAAATATGCGCCGGGAAAACGGCAGAATTTTGCTCCATTTCGGTGCTGCGGATCAGATTGCCAAGGTGTATTTAAACGGTGAAAAGCTGGGCAGCCACATCGGCGGCTATCTGCCCTTTACCTTTGATATCACTAAGCAGCTGCATCGTTCAGGCGAAAACCTCCTTGCCGTGAAAATCACCGACACCCTGAGCACCATCTACCCCTACGGCAAACAGTGCAAAAAGCGGGGCGGTATGTGGTATACCCCCATCAGCGGTCTTTGGCAGAGCGTGTGGCTGGAGTGGGTGCCGGACTGCCACATCCAAAGCATAAAAATTACCCCCTCAATGACCGGGGTACAGCTTTCCTTCATCTGCAGCGATGAAACTACCATCCCCGCCGTGTCCGTTCCTCTGGAAAACGGAGCGACTCTCACCGCCACCGGAAAGGATATTACGCTGGATTTATCCGGACATAACCCCCACCTGTGGTCGCCGGAGGACCCTTACCTTTACCCCCTCCACATCACCTGTGGCGAGGACAAGGCCGAAGCCTACTTTGCCCTACGGGAGATTAGCTGGCAGGAAAGAGGCGGCAAGCGGGTTCCCTGTTTAAATAATGAGCCCATCTTTTTACAAGGCGTACTTGACCAGGGCTACTTCATGGACGGTATATACACCCCTCACGAAGAGGAGGAATATGAGCGGGACATCCTGCGCATGAAGGAGCTGGGCATGAATATGCTGCGTAAGCATATCAAAATTGAGCCTGACATCTTCTACTACTACTGCGACAAACTGGGCATGCTGGTATTCCAGGATCTGGTGAATTCCGGGGACTATTCCTACCTTCGGGACACCGTCCTGCCCGCCATCGGCTTCACCGCTTGGAACGATACCCGCAGCAAGGCTCCCTCTGCCCAGAAGGAGTTTTTCTTAGAGGCCATGGAGGATACCTTTGCCCATTTACACAACCACCCCTGCATTATCGGCTACACCCTCTTTAACGAAGGCTGGGGCCAGTTTAACAGCGATGCGGTATACCACAAAGCCAAGGAGCTGGACCCTACCAGACTCTACGATTCCACCTCCGGGTGGTTTGCCCAGAAGGAGAATGACTTTGACAGCCGGCACATCTATTTTAATTTCCAACATGTGCCGAAAAAGCCCAGAGGACCACTGTTTATGTCCGAATTCGGTGGCTGCTCCTTCATCGTGGAGGGCCATACCTTCCAGTCCGGCAAAAACTACGGCTACGGAAAGATGAACACCCAGGAAGAGCTGCACAAAGCCATCCGGGCAGCCTACGACCGGGTAATCTTCGCCGCCATCCCCAAGGGCTGCGTAGGTTACGTCTACACCCAGCTTTCCGACGTGGAGGACGAGACCAACGGCTTCTACACCTACGACCGCCAGATCTGCAAGGTCTCCAAGGAATGGATGCATGCGCTGTGTGAAGAAGTCACAAAAACCTTTCTTGAAAATCTGTAAAAATTTGGCGACAAAATTTTGAATTATAAATTGCCTGTACGAATACAAAGTGCTAAAATGTCAATGGCACTAAGTTCGGGAACGAGCTATGGGTGGGGTGGCTATGTTATTTTGGCAGACCCTTGAAAAACGTCGGCACTTGGCGAGGTCTTTTCGAGCCTAGTACCGCCTTGTGAAAAATCTTGCGCATATGGATTTTTCGCATTTTCACGGAGCGAGAGCATGTCAGCCAAAATAACATAGCCACCCCACCCATAGCCCGTTCCCGAACGTAATACCGTCAGCAATTTCATTTTTTAGAAAAGGGGTATGATAATTATGCGTATTGGTTTTGATAATAACAAATATCTGCGAATGCAATCGGAGCATATTCGTGAGCGTATCAACAAGTTCGGCGGCAAGCTTTATCTGGAATTCGGAGGCAAGCTGTTCGACGATTATCATGCGTCTCGTGTACTGCCGGGCTTTGCGCCGGACAGTAAACTGCAAATGCTGATGCAGCTCTCCGACCAGGCAGAAATTGTAATGGTCGTAAGTGCTGACGACATCGAAAAGAACAAAATTCGCGGCGACCTTGGCATCACCTATGATGATGATGTGGTACGCCTCATCGATGAATTCCACTCAAAGGGGCTGTATGTGGGCAGCGTGGTTCTCACCAAATACACCGAGCAGCGCAGCGCTATTCTATTCCGCAAACGCTTGGAAAAGCTGGGTGTAAAGGTATATCAGCACTATCTGATTCCGGGCTACCCCACCAATGTAACCTCCATCATCAGCGAGGAGGGCTTTGGTAAAAATGATTATATCGAAACCTCCAGACCTCTTGTGGTAGTTACCGCACCCGGTCCGGGCAGCGGCAAAATGAGCACCTGTCTTTCCCAGCTCTATCACGAGCACAAGCGGGGCATCCGCGCCGGTTACGCCAAGTTCGAGACCTTCCCTATCTGGAATCTCTCCTTAGACCATCCGGTGAACTTAGCTTACGAGGCAGCTACTGCGGACTTAAACGATATTAATATCATTGATCCTTTCCATTTGAAAGCTTATGGTGTTACCACCGTTAATTATAACCGCGACGTAGAGATTTTCCCGGTGCTGAACGCCATGTTCATGCGCATTTACGGCGAAAGTCCTTACGCTTCACCTACCGACATGGGTGTAAACATGGTGGGCAACTGCATCATTGATGATGACGCCTGCTGCTATGCATCCCGTCAGGAAATCATCCGCCGTTACTATGAAGCTATCGTAAACGTGGCCACCGGTAAAGGCAGTCAGGAGGAGGTAAACAAGATTAATCTCCTGATGAGTCAGGAGAAAATCGGTACCACCGACCGTCCTACCGTAAAACCGGCACTTGTCCGCGCAGAAGCTACCTGTGCTCCTGCCGTAGCCATTGAATTAAATGACGGCACTATTATCACCGGTAAAACCACCGCTCTTTTAGGTGCAAGTGCAGCCGCACTGATTAATACCCTAAAGGTACTTGCCGGCATCCCCCACGAGAACAAAATCTTATCTCCGGATGCCATCGCCCCTATTCAGGAGCTGAAAATCAAATACCTTAAGAGCAAAAACCCAAGACTTCATACCGACGAAGTACTCATCGCTCTTTCCGCAACCGCAGCAAACAACGAAGATGCTGCCCTTGCCCTGACCCAGCTCCCCAAGCTCAAGAGCTGTCAGGTGCACTCCAGCGTTCTTCTCTCCTCCGTGGACAAGAAGACCTTCCGCAAGCTGGGCTGCGATGTAACCTGCGAACCAAAAACGAACTAAATTTGATATAGACCTGAGGCTGCCAGAGGATGGAACCTGATAATCTTTCAAAGTTTCATCCCTGACAGCCTCTTTTTTATCCCTTACAGGGTACAGGCATCATATAATCTCTGGAATACCCCGTTTTTATTTAATAACATGTGTTATCCATCCTGTTCGAAGATAATTTGTACACTATTTCTCAATATCTTTCTGTGGTACCCCGCTTTTTGCAAAAACCGGGGTATGGAAAGCAAATCTACAAACCAGTACCCTTTTCAGCCAAAATCCCTTATTTATTTGATGGAAAATCAGCATTTTCGGGGTATCCAAGAAACTTATTTTACCTATACCCTGCCGACACCCGCCAAAAGAAAAAAGTACGGCAGAACACACCCAATGGGCACATTCTGCCGTACTTTTTATTTATAAAACCTCTCCACGTTCCGTTTAAACAGCTTAGAGGGCCTGTGGCCTCCGGTCTCGGCCACAAAATCAGTCTCAATCACGTACTCCATAATCTTTCTACGAAAATTAGCGGTGAGCAGCTCCTTATCCAAAACCAGCTCAAATGCCTTTTGGAGACTGTTTAAGGTAAACATCTCCGGCATCAAATCAAATACCGTCTTGAAGTCCGTCTCCGCATTCTTACGCAGCGATAAAAGCACATGCAGAATGATCTTCGCGTGGTCGAAGGCAATGTTCTCACTTTCCATGATTTCATATCTGACCACTTCATGGTAGTCCCGGTACTCCTTGTATTCCCGGACCTTGGCACTCAGACAAAGCCCGGACAAATCATGCTCCAGAGAAAGCTCGTATTCATTCACCAGCTCTGCACTGTCGCCGCTTGCCTCCTTCTTTATCTCCCTACAAACAAGTCCCACAGAAAACCACTTGGCCTCCCAGGCATCTGTGTCCGCACGAAGTGCCGCCTTTTCTCCGTCCATCAGCGCCAGAAAAGTATTGGAGATAATCCAGCCCCTGGGGTCCCGGCCCACCTCGCCGAAGATTCCGGCGTGGCTTAAATACACATTCTCCACATTGGTCTCTTCATAAAGCTCCCGCTTGGCAGTTTCATACACGTCCTCGTCCGGCCGGCAAAAGCCTCCCGGCAACGCCCAGCAGTCCTTGTAGGGATAGGTCGCCCGCTTAATCATAAGGAGCTTTAATGCCTTTCGGGGAAGCTTGCGGAAATTGTTCCTCTCTCCATGATCCATCACGGACAGAATCGCAATATCCGCCGCCACCGACGGCCGGTCAAAGGCAGTAATATCATAGGAATCCAGATATTCTCTTTCCTCTTCCGACATAGTATACACAAAGCTCATTACGCTTCTCCATTCCATTCAAAACAGGGCATCAACTCCAGTTTAAACAGATTTCTCTTGTGCAGCGTATCGATTCTTTCCTTGAGAGCAGCATCCTCGCACACACCTTCACGAATATATACATCCAGCATAGCATAGGTAAAGCCCAGGTTCTCTTCATCGGTCTTGCCGCAAAGGCCATCGATGGGCACCTTATCCACCAAATCCAGAGGAAGCCCCAGCTCCTTGCCGATGGCCTTTACCTCGGTCACCGTCAGTCTGGATAATGGACTGAAATCCCCCACACTGTCGCCATATCTGGTAGAATACCCCACCCAGTCCTCGGACAGATTACAGGTATTTGCCACGCGACCATTCACACTCTGGCTCACTGCATAAAGGGTGGTCATACGGATTCTGGGCGGCAGATTGGTTCTTGCCTGAGTGGTGATTTCCAGCCCCTTGATATTGTTCAGTACACCATTTAAGGCATCCTCAATATTCACCTCATAGCTCCCTATTCCCAGAAAATCCACCAACTTCTTGGCCATATCGATATCCGCCTGCACACCGCAGGGCATCAGCACACCGATAACTCTGTCCTTTCCTAAGGCTTCCACACAAAGAGCCGCCACCACGGAGCTGTCCTTACCACCGGAGATACCCACTACCGCATTACAATCCGGTCCGTTTTTCTCAAAAAAATCTCTAATCCACGCTACACACTGATTCTTTGCTTCCACTACATTAAACTGATACATATTAAAACTTTCCTCCATGCAATCTTGCTCGAACTTCCTGTAAGCTCTGCTCTTTTATTAATTTACCGTCCTTGAACACGGTCACTAATTCATTCTCCTTATTATCACAGGCTTCCTGCCATGTATACTCATCCTTAAAGGTATAATTTCCTGCCTCATCCAGCTTGACTACGCAGCAGCCCTTCTGAGACTTCTTAAAGCCGCCGTCCTTGGGATTCTTGAAAATGGGGTAAGGCTTTCCTTCAATCTCACAATAGGTAGCCTTGATGCAGGAGCTGAAAGTATCTCTGGTAAAGGGCTTCAGCTCGCCATTTTCCTCGATACACTGGAAAGAGAAGGAGCCCACACCCAGTGCCACGTTAGAACAGGCAAAGCCATTTTCTTCCAGAATTCGATAAATCTCTTCACATCTCTGCACGGTGATGGAATCGCCGTAAATAGCCTTTACATGAGGGTTCAGCACCTTGTAACCCTTGCTGTTGATGGTGCCACCAAACTGGTCCCAAAGTTTAAATACGGTCTGGGTCACCACATCCACACAGTCTCCGGAATCCCCACGCATGAGCATACAGCCGTTGTGTGCCAGAATCTCCTCCTTAATCTGGGGAAGAATGTTGTCAATCACATTCCAGTAATCGTAGGAATCCAGCACCGCACTGAAGCTGGTATTCGGGTAAATCTCGGTGAGAAGTCGCTTCAGCAGCGTCACCTCATCCCCGTCCATGGCATAGTTACTGCACATCACAGAGTGCTCCGTACTGGGGCTTCCGAAGGCCACCGGCTCCTTGGTACAGTCGCAGGCATAATTCTGCTCCAGATAAGGAATGGTAGGAACCGTGGCTGTATTTAAGAAAGACAGACACCAGCCCGCTCCCGCCTTCACCGCAGATTCGGTACATTCCTCCCCACGGAAATCAAAGGCACCCAGTGCTCTGGCACGAGGGATATTGTCATCACAGGTTTTATCATAATACGCGTTCACAATCTGGCGATAGGTATACCCCACCGTTGCCGCCAGCATGGGATGCCAGCTCTCCGCAGAAATCAGGCTCTCCAGTGCCTGAGGCAGCCATGCAAAATCCGGGTGAGTATTGGTAATACCAAACATAGGTACGTGCATGGGCACCAGTGCCCCCTCCGGCAGCGCGATGATTTCGATGGGCAGGTATCCCAGCTTGTGAAGCTTCTCAATCTTGCCAATTTTATACGCATCCGCGCCAAGAGCAGCGTCCATCACCCGCTTATATTCTCCGATAGCCTCTTCAAAGCTCTTTCCGAAGAATTCCTGATTAAAATAATCTATCAGATAGGTCTTAATAAAGCCCTGTAAACCAAACATCACCACCTTATCCCAGCGCTCCACACGGCTCATTCGCGGGGTAAAATAGGATACGGATTTGCTGATTCCCTTCGGCAGCATTTCCGCATGCACCGCCTTGTAAAAATCGATTAATAACATGGGATTTGTTCTATTCATAATTTATCACTTCCACCCTTTCACTCTCTTTTGTCAAAATACTGTCGGTAGTATACACCCGCTCTATCACATCACCTTTCAGGATTTCTCCCTCAAAAATAGAGTCCTCACAGTGGGATACATACAGGTACACTTCCTTCGCTCCCAGCTCCTTCAGCGCCTTTCCGCTGTAGTAAAAGGTACCGCCTTTACTGCAGATATCATCCACAATCAGCACTGTACTGCCTGCCACAAGCTCTGCCTGGCCGGATACCTCCAGTCCTAAAATCTGCCCGGTCACCCAGTCCCTTTTCTTGATGCCAAAGGCATAGGGTCTGTCAAACATACCGGAATATCTCTTCATGGCTCCCTCGTCGGGGTAGAACATCAATATATTCTCTGCGCCACTTTCTGAAAGCTTTGCCAGCACCTTTTCCACATTTTTCCGAGGGGTATGAATCTCCAATCTATCAAAGAGTGCCTCGCTGACATAAGAATGTGGGTCCAGCACTACCACTTTTTTAAACTGCAGGGAATTAATCAGCTCTGCAAAATACTTTAACGTAAAAATATCCTCCGGCTTTTTCACCCTGTCCTGTCTGGCATTGGGAATATAAGGCATCTGCAAAACAATATCGGTAATCCCCTTCGCCTGCAAATGCTTTGTGAGAAAATACAGTGCCACCAGCTCTTCATTATTTTCAAACAACCAGGTCAGTGTCACTTCCCTCTCCCCGGTTACCTCCTCCTTCATCAGCAGGGTACCATCGGGAAAGTGCCCCATCTCCACCGGCTTACCATTGTACTTAATCATAAGATAACCCTTCTTTCTTTTATTATTCTACAGCACCTCTACCTGACACATCTTCATGGTAGTCAGTGCCGCTTCGTGGCTCTCGGGAGTCACACCTGCACAGCAGCTTGCATCCACGCTGACCTTAATCTCCGGGAACTGTGCCTTGATAATCAGCGCATTAGATACCACGCAAATATCG
>JAFTXD010000090.1 GCA_017461775.1 Lachnospiraceae bacterium | reverse complement strand
TGATGCTTCCAATCATTGATAAAATGGATAAAGTTGGTTACCACGCAGTAGAGTGCTGGGGTGGTGCAACATTTGATGCTTCCCTTCGTTTCCTGAAAGAGGATCCATGGGATAGACTTAGAAAAATCAGAGATGGTTTCAAGAATACCAAATTGCAGATGTTATTCCGTGGTCAGAACATTTTGGGTTACAGACCTTATGCTGATGACGTGGTAGAGTACTTCGTACAGAAGTCCATCTCTAACGGTAGTGATATCATTCGTATTTTCGACTGCTTAAACGATCTTCGTAACTTACAGGCAGCTGTAGATGCTACTAACAAATTCAAAGTACAGGAAGGAAGAGGTCATGCTCAGATCGCTCTTTCTTATACATTAGGTGATGCTTACACCATGGAATACTGGGTAGACATGGCTAAGAAGATTGAGGAGATGGGTGCAGACTCTATCTGTATCAAGGATATGGCTGGTCTTTTAGTTCCTTACAAGGCAACTGAGATGATTTCAGCAATGAAGAGCGCAACCAAGCTTCCTATCCAGTTACATACTCACTATACCTCCGGTGTAGCTAGTATGACCTACCTTAAGGCCGTTGAGGCTGGTGTTGATGTAATCGATACCGCTATGAGCCCATTTGCACTTGGTACTTCACAGCCTGCTACCGAAGTTATGGTTGAGACCTTCAAGGGTACCGAGTATGATACCGGATTTGACCAGAACTTACTTGCAGAAATCGCTGATTACTTCAGACCTTACAGAGATGAGTGTCTTGCAAACGGCCTCTTAAATCCTAAGGTTATGGGTGTTGATATTAAGACCTTATTATATCAGGTACCGGGCGGTATGCTTTCTAACATGGTTAGCCAGTTAAAGGAGCAGAATGCAGAAGATAAGTACTATGATGTATTAAAGGAAATCCCTCAGGTTCGTAAGGACTTAGGTGAGCCACCTCTTGTAACTCCTTCTTCACAGATCGTTGGTACTCAGGCAGTATTTAACGTACTTATGGGTGAGAGATATAAGATGGCTACCAAGGAGACCAAGGCAGTTCTTCGTGGTGAGTACGGTCAGACCGTTAAGCCTATGAGCCAGGAAGTTATCGATAAGGTTATCCCTGGTGAAGAGAGAATTACCTGTCGTTTCGCAGATACCATTCCTAACGAGCTTGACAAGTTAGAGGCAGAGATGGCAGAGTGGAAGCAGCAGGATGAAGACGTATTATCTTACGCTTTATTCCCTCAGGTTGCTACCGACTTCTTCAAGTATCGTCAGGCACAGCAGACTGCAGTTGACCAGACCGTTGCTGATGGAAAGAATGGAGCTTACCCAGTGTAAGCTACGAGCCACGCAGATGAGTAAATAAGGACAGTTGGCGAGAACATATATGTTCTCGGCCAACTGTTTTTGTTTGCTCATGTATGCGGCGACAGCCGCAGTGAGCGCATTGCATTGCAATGCGTGAAAGTGACTTGCATTGCAATGCGCGAAAGTGGCTTACATTGCAATGCGTGAAAGTGGCTCATAATTCTATATTGCCCCAAAGTACCATTTCGTGTAAAATAAAAGAGGTATTATTTTCTGAGGTGGAAAGTATGGGACAGTTAATCTTAGTAATTGACGATTCGGAATTCAACTTAAAAGTCGTTAGGGGAATGTTAAATGAGTATTATCAGGTGGAGTGCGTAAACTCGGGAGAAGCGGCCTTTGCCTTTCTTTCGGAAAAAACTCCGGATTTGATTCTACTGGATTTGCACATGCCTCAGATGGATGGCTTTGAGGTAATGAAGCGCCTTAAGGCGGAACGGGCATGGAAGGAAATACCGGTGGTAATGCTGACTGCGGACAGCGACAGGGGAAATGAAGTACGGTGTTTTGAATTGGGAGCCATGGATTTTATCACCAAGCCCATCTTAGGACCGGTGATGCTGCAGCGTGTGGGTAGAATTTTAAAGCTGACCCGTCTGCAGAAGTTTTTAGAATTCGAAGTAGAGGAGCAGACGCGGAAAGCAGAGGAACGCCGGAAGCAGGTAGAGCAGCTTTCCGAGGAAATTATGAAGACTCTTGCCAGCACCATTGATGCCAAGGATCGCTATACCAATGGTCATTCCCTGCGAGTTGCCATGTATTCTAAGGAAATCGCCAGACGCTGTGGTATGTCCAAGCGTGAGCAGAAGGAAATCTACCACATGGGCCTGTTACATGATATTGGTAAAATCGGAATTCCCGACACTATTATCAATAAGCGGGATAAGCTGTCAGAGGAGGAATATGAGGCAATCCGTCAGCACCCCAGAATTGGTAGCGATATTCTGCAGACCATTCAGCAGATACCCGACATTATGGTAGGCGCCCGTTGGCATCACGAGCGTTTTGACGGCAAGGGCTACCCGGATGGCTTGAAGGGCCTGGATATTCCGGAATATGCCCGCATCATTGGCGTGGCGGATGCTTACGATGCCATGACCTCTAAGAGAAGCTATCGGGATATCCTTCCTCAGGAGGTAGTGCGCTCTGAACTGGAAAACGGCAAGGGAAGTCAGTTTGATCCGGTATTTGCAGAAGTGATGATACAGATGATAGATGATGATATACGGTATACCATGAAGGAAAAGGACTGGTTACCAAAACAGGAAGTGTAGACTATAATTAACAAGATAAAGATGCCTGCCGGGTCAAGGAATCATTCCCTTGTCCCGGCACTTTTTATTTCTTAACCAGTAGCTATGGAATCAAAGTGTAAGTCGGTGCTGTGAGGGTGGGGATGGATAAGTTTGCATATGTAGATATTTTAGACTTACTTAGATTGCTGTTTTGAAATCAGCGGAATCCGGGCAAGGACGCCCGGATTAGGATGCATTGCGCATGGACGCGCATTGCATCCGACGCGTCGCCTTTCAAAGAGTAAATCAGCAATCTTAGAAAGTCTTAAATATCGGAGTCTGCAAACTTATCCATTCCCACCCTCACAGCACCGACGTATCCAACGGATTCCTTGACAATAACAAGGCTATCTTGTAAAATAACAAGTGTTATAGTTGATGTGGCGTGAAGAAAGGGAAGGTAATCATGGCACGTAAGGAAAGTGTAACAATTGACAGGATATTGGATGCCTCCTTTACCATGACAAGGGAAGAGGGCTTTCGGAATATCACAGCCAGAAAAGTAGCAGCAAAGGTAGGCTGCTCTACCCAGCCGATTTTCCGTGTATACAAAAATATGGAAGAGCTTTGGGATGCTGTTTATGATAAAGCAGTGCAGTATTTTCAGGATTATATCAGCCTCTTTCCACGTACCGGAAAGAGACCTTTTTCTAATTTGGGGCTGGCCTATATTGCATTTGCGAAAGAGGAAAAGCAGCTTTTTGAGCTTTTGTTTTTATCCTTTGAAAATAGTAAGAAATCTATGTATGAAATCTTAAACGGGGACAATGACAATGTGATGTTTGAAATCGCTCTGGCCAGGGGTCAGGGATGTATAAACCCGGAGGAGATGTTTGATAAAATGTGGATATTTATCCATGGGGCAGCGTGTCTTGCACTGACAGATAATTTTCAGCTATCGGGTGTGGAGACCTTGGCGATGCTGGAGAAGACATACGATAGTTTTGCGAATGCATAATGTAAAGAGGGGATAAAAGGAGATGGAGAAGCAGTTTGATATTTTAACCAGAATAGAAAATGGCTTTGGGAAAATGAGTAAGAGTCACAAGAAGGTGGCAACCTTTATCACGGAGCATTATGACCAGGCTGTGTTTATGACGGCAGCAAAGCTGGGAGAGGAACTGGGAATCAGTGAGTCCACGGTGGTGCGTTTTGCAGCAGGGATTGGCTACGACGGATACCCGGAGTTTCAAAAGGCGCTGGAGGAATGTGTAAAGAGTAAGCTAAGCAGCGTACAGAAGATTGATGCCAAGTATGGTAAGAGCTCTCAGTCCGAGATTCTGGCGGCGGTACTGGCAGCGGATATGGAGAAGCTTCAGGATACTCTGGAGAATCTGGATCCGGGTGCCTTTGAGTCCGCAGTGGATACCATTCTGGCAGCAAAGAATATTTACATTATGGGTCTTAGAAGTAATGAGCCTCTGGCTTCTTTTTTGCATTTTTATCTGAATATGATTCGGGGCGGCGTAAGGCTCCTCAATACCACCAGTGTCAGTGAAACCTTTGAACAGATGATTCATATTGACAGTGAGGATTTGTTTATCGGTATCAGCTTCCCAAGATATTCCATGCGTACCCTTAAGGCCATGGAGTTTGCTAATGACCGGAATGCCAAGGTGATTGCCATCACCGATTCTGCGCATTCCCCCATGAACCTGTATTCTTCCTGCAATCTTTGTGCCAGAAGTGATATGGTTTCCATTGTAGATTCTTTGGTAGCACCTTTAAGTGTGATTAACGCCCTTGTGGTGGCGCTGTGTCTTAAGTGTCCTCAGGAGGTTAAGAAGAATCTGGAGATGCTGGAAGAGACCTGGAACAATTATCAGGTATATTTAAATGATGAGATTAATTTCATTGATAATGAACCAATGCTGGATTATTCTCTGCGGAAAAAGGAGTAATAGTGAAGAAAGTAATTGTAATTGGCGGCGGTGCAGCCGGAATGATGGCGGCCATTGCAGCAGCGGACCAGGGCAGTAAGGTGCTCCTTCTGGAAAAGAACGAAAAGCTGGGAAAGAAGCTTTTTATCACCGGAAAGGGCAGGTGTAATGTGACTAATGCCGGTGACATGGAGAATCTGTTTGCCAATGTAATGACCAATGAGAAATTTTTATATAGTGCCTTTTACACCTACGATAACAATATGGTGATGGATTTTCTGGAAAAGGCAGGTTGTCCTTTAAAGGTGGAGCGTGGGGACAGAGTGTTTCCGGTCAGTGATCACTCTTCCGATGTGATTGCAGCTTTTCAGAGGGAATTGAAGAAAAAAGGCGTGGAAATTCGTTTAAATACAGAGGTGAAGGAGCTGATGTCCTCGGAGGCAGAGGAGGGAAAACGCATCACCGGCGTGCTTCTTACAAATGGTAAGAAGGAGCTTGCAGATGCAGTGGTTATCGCCACCGGAGGCATTTCCTATGCTTCCACTGGCTCCACAGGAGATGGATATCGCTTTGCCCAGAATGCCGGGCACAAGGTGGTGGAGTGCAAACCTTCTTTGGTGCCCTTTAACATGAAGGAGGACTGGTGTAAGGAAGCCATGGGTGTATCCTTAAAAAATGTCAGCCTTACTTTAAAGTGCGGTAAAAAAGAGATTTATAACGGCTTCGGGGAGATGCTGATTACCCATTTTGGTATCAGTGGTCCTCTTGCCTTAAGTGCCAGCAGCTATTATGTCAGCAAGGCTAAGGGAGAGTGCATGTGCTTTATCGATTTAAAGCCGGCTCTTACCATAGAGCAGCTGGATAAGCGCGTACTTCGGGATTTTGAAGAAAGTAAGAACAAACAGTTCCGTAATGCCTTAAATCATCTTTTCCCATCTAAGCTGATACCGGTGATGGTGAAGCTTTCCGGAATTGACCCGGAGAAGAAGGTGAATGAGATTACCAGGGAAGAGCGTAAGAGCTTCGTGGAACTGATAAAGAATATTCCTCTTACCATTGATGGGGTAAGAGATTTTAAGGAAGCTATCATTACCAAGGGTGGTGTATCGGTGAAGGAAGTGAATCCTTCCACCATGGAGTCAAAGGTGCTTTCCGGACTGTATTTTGCAGGAGAGGTGCTGGATCTGGATGCGCTGACCGGCGGATATAACTTGCAAATTGCCTGGTCAACAGGGTATCTGGCAGGATTAAATGCGGGGGAGCAGGATTAGGAGGATATGAAAATGAGTTTTAATATAGCAGTGGATGGACCGGCAGGGGCAGGAAAAAGTACGATTGCAAAGCAGGTGGCAAAGAAGCTTTCGCTGATTTATGTGGATACCGGTGCGATGTACCGCGCCATGGCACTTTTTATGGTTCGTCAGGGGATTGATGTAGAAAACGAAGAAAGGGTAATTAAAAACTGTAAAAATGCCGATATTACGATTAAGTATGAAAATGGCGAACAGGTTGTATACTTAAATGGAGAGAATGTAAACGGACTGCTCCGTAAGGAAGAGGTAAGCAGTGCAGCTTCCAAGGTCAGTGTGATTAAAGAGGTGAGAGAACAGCTGGTTGCACTTCAGCAGAAGCTGGCCGCCTCCAGTGACTGCATCATGGATGGACGGGATATCGGTACCTGTGTGCTTCCGGGAGCGGACGCAAAGATATTTCTGACAGCAAGCAGCGCGGTGCGTGCCAAGAGAAGATATGACGAGCTGACTGCCAAAGGTGAGGAGTGTGACCTTGCACAGATTCAGGCGGATATCGAGGAGCGGGACTTTAGGGATATGAACCGGGAGAATTCACCCTTGAAGCAGGCAGAGGATGCGGTATTTGTGGATAGCTCCTATATGACCATCGAGGAAGTGGTAAATACCATTATCGAAATCGCTGAAAAGAAAAGGAAGTAATTTCATGGAAGTAGTACTTGCAAAAAGCGCAGGCTTTTGCTTTGGTGTAAAGCGTGCCGTGGACCAGGTGTATGACCAGGTGGAACTGGGTAAAACTATATATACCTTTGGCCCCATCGTTCATAACGAGGAAGTGGTAAAGGACCTGGAGGAAAAGGGCGTTAAGGTAATTCAGAACCAGGAGGAGCTGAAGGACATTACGGAAGGCACTGTCATTATCCGTGCCCACGGTGTGGCCAAGGAGATTTATGATATCTTAGAAAGCCGTGGTGTGGAGTGTGTGGATGCTACCTGTCCTTTTGTAAAGAGAATTCATAATATTGTAAAGAAAGCCGGAGCGGACGGACAGCACGTGGTTATCGTGGGAAATCCCGGGCATCCGGAGGTGGAAGGTATTGTGGGCTGGTGTCAGGGATCGGTAACGGTGCTGGAAACCTTAGAAGAAGCAGAAAAATTCACTCTGAATGAGAAAAAAGAAGTCTGTATAGTTTCCCAGACGACATTTAACTACAATAAATTTCAAGATATAGTTGAAATTTTTCAAAAAAAAGGTTACAATGATAATGTCGTGAATACTATCTGCAATGCGACAGAGGAACGACAGACCGCCGCAAGAGAGCTTGCACAGAAGGCGGACGCTATGATTGTAATAGGAGGTAAGCACAGCTCCAATACAAGAAAACTGTATGAAATATGCAGTGGTGAGTGTGCCAATACCTATTATATACAAACACTGGATGATTTGCATTTAGAGCTACCTAAATCTACCTCACTAGTGGGAATTACAGCAGGGGCTTCCACCCCAAACAAATTAATCGAGGAGGTTCAAAATTATGTCAGAATTAACTTTTGAACAAATGTTGGAAGAATCATTAAAGACTATTCATACAGGAGA
>JAFTXD010000089.1 GCA_017461775.1 Lachnospiraceae bacterium | reverse complement strand
GGTCAAGAATTAACTGGAGTGTACCATAGGCTACGCCGGTGAGAATTCCCAGGACGGGACCAAACCAGTAGCCAGGAAGGCAGATCACCAGCATGGAGAGTAAGGTGATGGAGCCTCCTGTGGGGAAACTGAACACCTTGATGTTCGACAGCACTGTACCCAGTGCCACAGCCGCAGCGGCGAATGCCAGCTGCTTCACAGTAATTTTTTGCATAAAAAAACCTCCTTAGTTTTGCAAGGAGGACCACCAATAGAAGTGACTTTGTGTAAAACAAAGTCATGTGTGAAAAACCGAAGGTTTTTCCTATGAACTTGCCATGCAAGTTCATTTTGCTTCCTTACGCCGGTATTATCCGGTTCAAGTAATGAGGGTCAGAATCCAAGGATTCCTCTCAGCTTATTGGCGCCCCTAGCGATATATTTTGTTTACAAAGGACACTATAGAGGAAAAGGCGAAATCTGTCAATGAGAAATTTGACAAAAAAGAATAGTCTTTTTGTACGAGAAACCATTGAAGAAATCTGCCTAATCCGTTAGAATGGAAATAATAAAATATTTTTTTAACAAGAGGAAACAGCACTATGGGAAACCCGATGATTCAGGCAGAAGGCTTAGTGAAAATTTATAAAACCAAGGAAACAGAGGTGCTTGCGCTGCAGGGACTTGACCTTATCGTAGAGAAGGGAGAGCTGACGGCACTGATTGGTAACAGTGGCAGTGGTAAATCCACATTTCTGAACATGATTGGCGGTCTGGACAGGCCCAGTGCAGGGACACTTTTGGTTGGTGGTAAGAATCTTTTTACCATGTCAGAGCCTGAGCTTGTAAAGTATAAGAGGGAGACGGTTGGTTTTGTGTGGCAGAACAATGCCCGCAATCTGCTGCCCTACCTTCCCGCAGTGGAGAATGTCATGATGCCCATGTATTTATCCAGCGAGAAGAAAAAGAGAGAGAAAGCCATGGAACTTTTGGAAATGGTTGGTATGGCTCACAAGAAAAATAACCGGTTAAATACCTTATCCGGTGGTGAGCAGCAGCGTATTGCCATTGCCATTGCACTGGCCAATTCGCCGGGGCTCCTTCTTGCGGATGAGCCCACCGGAAGCGTGGATCCGTCTACGGCTAATTATATTTTTGATGTATTCCGTGAACTGAATAAAAACGGACAGACCATTCTGATTGTAACTCATGATGTGACCCTGTCCAAGAAGGTGCAGCGTGTAGTGGCCATCCGTGATGGTAAGATTTCCAGTGAGCTTATTTTGAAGGAAAAGTATACGGATTTGGTGAAGGAGGTTTCTCTGGACTGGCATGCACTGGAGACCCAGGAGGAATTTTCCGTAGTGGATAAGGCAGGACGAGTACAGATTCCCAGAGAGCTTCTGGATTCCATGGCTCTTTCTGATAATAAATTAAAAGTGGAAATGATAGATGGAAAAATCATATTAAGTAAACCGGAGGAAAAGACACATGAGACTGTTTAATGATAACTGGACATTTTTGAAGACAGCCTTAGGGGTAAGTATTGCAGACATTAGAGGAAGGGTGCAGGAGTTTGCGCCTGTGGACATCCCTCATGACTGGATGATTTATGATACCAATAATCTGTACGAGGACAGTATTGGCTGGTACCGCAAGGTGATTTCGTCAGAGGAGTTGGGCGTAAACGCGGGAGAGACCGCGTATCTTCGCTTTGACGGTGTGTATATGGATTCCACCGTGTATGTCAATGGTGTGAAGGTGGGGAACTGGAAGTATGGTTATTCTGCCTTTGGTTTTGATATCACCGAGGAACTGGTAGAGGGTGACAACGAAATCCTGGTGCAGGTAGTATACCAGTCTCCCAACACCAGATGGTATTCCGGCGCGGGAATTTATCGTAATGTGTGGCTGAAGGTTTATCCGGAAGTGTATCTGCCTCTGGATGGCACTTATGTACACAATACATATATTTCAGAGAATAAATATTTGATGGAGATGGATACCGAGGTGGATGGTCTGGTTACGCCGGAAACTATGGTGAAGTACACGTTGCTTTTTGATGGTGAAGTGGTAAAGGATTTGGGGCTTCATCACCCTATCACAAAGAAGGTGTCCTTTGGCGAAGAACTGGAGAATATCAAGGAATGGGATATTGAAGCACCAAACTGCTATAAATTGAAAGTGGAGCTTATGGAAGGGGACGTGTGCAAGGATGCGCAGGAAATCACCGTAGGCTTTAAACGCATGCTTTTCGATACAGAAAAAGGATTTTTCTTAAACGGTCGTCATGTAAAGATTCATGGTGTCTGCGAGCATCATGACAATGGTGCACTGGGCGCGGCATTTCATGAGGAGGCAATGCGTCGTAAGTTTACCATTCTCAGAGAAATGGGAGTAAACGCTCTGCGTACTGCTCACAATATGCCGGCCAAGGAGCTGATGGATATTGCAGATGAAATGGGCTTCCTCATTTTGTCCGAGGCTTTTGATATGTGGGAGAGACCCAAGACGGAATTTGACTATGGTAACTACTTCAAGGAGTGGTCCTGCATCGATGTACGTTCCTGGATTCGCAGGGACCGTAACCATCCATGTCTTTTCATGTGGTCCATCGGTAATGAAATCTATGATACCCATGCTGACCCGTGGGCACCGGATATCGTAAGACGCCTGATGGGCGCAGTAAAGGAATCCGATATGAAGGGCAACGCGCTGATTACCATCGGTTCTAACTACATGCCTTGGGAAGGTGCACAGAAGTGTGCCGATATCGTAAAGGTAGCGGGCTACAACTATGCGGAGAGATTGTATGAGGAGCATCACAAGGCCCATCCGGACTGGATTATCTTCGGAAGTGAGACCTCTTCTACCGTGCAGAGCCGTGGAATTTACAGATTTCCACTGTCCCAGTCTATTTTGTCCGATGAGGACGAGCAGTGCTCCTGCCTTGGAAACTGCTGTACCAGCTGGGGTGCAAAGAATACAGAGGCTTGTATTATTCCGGACAGAGATGCAGAGTTCTGTTTTGGCCAGTTTATCTGGACCGGATTTGATTATATTGGTGAGCCCACCCCTTACCAGACCAAGAATTCCTACTTTGGTCAGATTGACACAGCGGGTATTCCAAAGGATACCTTCTACATTTATCGTTCCGAATGGGGTGAGGGAAAATTAGAACCCATGGTGCACGTATATCCTCACTGGGATTTCAGCGAAGGAGAAGAAATTGATGTGCGTGCCACTACCGATGCGCCGGTAGTAGAGCTGTTTGTGAACGGCGTATCCCAGGGTAAGCAGGAAATCGACCATGAGAAGGGCAAGGTATTGCAGGGACTGTGGCATGTGACCTATGAGCCGGGCGAGATTGTGGCAGTGGCTTATGATAAAGAGGGGAAGGAGCTTGCAAGACATTCCCGCCACAGCTTCGGGGATGCGGTGAAAATTCTTACAGAAGCTAATAAGACAGTGCTTAAGGCAAATGGTGAGGATTTATCCTACATCACCATCAGCTGCGTGGATAAGGACGGTTATCCGGTAGAGAATGCCATGGATTATGTGGAAGTACTGGTGGAGGGCGCCGGTCGTCTGATTGGTATGGATAATGGCGACAGTACTGATTACGACCCATATAAGGGCAATGTAAGAAAGCTGTTTAATGGTAAGCTGGTAGCTATCGTGGCATCCACCACGGAAGCCGGAGAAATCAAGGTAACCGTAAATGGTAAGAATCTGGAGAGCAGCACCATCATGCTGGCTTCTGAGGAAGCACCGGTGCGAGAGGGGATCTCCGTAAATGAAAATTTAATGGATAAGCCTATGGCTCTTCCGGCAAACATTCCGGTGCGTAAGGTGGAAATCGGTATCCCGGAGGGCAAGGTTTTAGAGCCGGGTAAGGAAAGTATTATCGTAACTGCTAAGATATATCCGGAAACTGCCACCGACCAGGAATTAATCTGGAAGGTAGTAAACGGCAGTGGTATTGAGGTCACCTTCGTAACCGTGCAGGAAATTTCCTATGAGAACGGAGTACATACCGCAAGAATTGATGCATTGGGCGATGGAGATTTCCTGGTTCGTTGTATGACTAAGAGCGGTAGAGACAAGGTGCGTCTCATTTCCCAGGTGGCATTTAAGGCCCAGGGACTGGGACAGGCAACCATGGATCCTTATGAGTTTATTACCGCAGGTCTCTATACGGATTGCATTGGTGAAATCGGCAACGGTAATGAGAAGGGTGTTGCCATGGAAAGTGAAAAGCCAAGTGCCATCATCTTTGGCAGTCTTGATTTCGGTGATTATGGTTCTGACGAAATCACCGTTCCTATCTGGGCTGTGGATGAGAAGGCTTATCCGGTAGAAATCTGGCTTGGTAAGCCGGGGGAAGAAGGCAGCGAGCTTTTGGCAGATAATATTTATCAGAAGCCATCCATCTGGGCAACCTATCAGGCAGATACCTGGAAATTATCCAGAAGAATTAAGGGAGTACAGACAATCTCTATCAAGATGTACGACAAGGTGCATTTGAAGGGATTTGAGTTTACCAGATATGAAAAGGGTGTAAGCCGCGTGGAAGCACCGGAGTATACCAATATTTATGGTGACAGCTTTGTGGTGGGAGAGAAGGATATCACCGGCATTGGTAATAATGTTGTTGTAGAATATGTGGATATGGATTTTGGTGCAGAGGGCGTGGATGCTATCGCCATCTGGGGCAGAACACCACTGGCAGGGAATACTGCACATATCAATTTCACCAACGAAGAGGGCGTCAGCGTAAGACGTATTTTAGAAATTAAGGGTACAAAGGACTATGAGAGACAGGAAATTGTCTTTGAAAAGCTCGTAGGAAAAGGAAAAGTAGAATTCATCTTCTTACCGGGAACGGATTTTGATATGGAAGCGTTCCAGTTTTTGCGTAAGAATCAGTAGAAAGCAAGAGAAGGCATATGATAAAGAAGTATTCTGATGGAAAACCGTATAAAGTAATTGCATTTGCACTTTCCAATTTCTCCAATGATGAGCAGAGTCTGATTATGGAAAATGTGGTGGAGGTATGTAGAGCGCATCAGATTAAGGTGAACTTCTATTCCACCATTACGGATTTGTTTATGAATGATGTGATTGACCAAGGTGAGAGGAGTATCTTCAAATCCATTCACGTGGAGAAGTATGATGCTGTTGTGCTTATGTCGGAATCCTTTAAGCAGGATGAGGAAATGCATGAGCTGGTGCGCACTGCCAATGAAGTGGGGGTACCCATTTTTGCGGTGGATAAATATCTGGAGGGCGCCATCAATCTAACCTTTGAATATGAAAGATGCTTTAGGGAAGTGGTGGAACACATGGTGGAGCACCATGGCTATAAGCGGATAAATTTCATGGGCGGAATGCCCGGTAACAGCTATTCCGAGGTGCGTCTTCAGGCCTACAAGGATGTGCTGGAAAAGAATGGAATTCCCTTTGATGAAAGACGGGTGTACTATGGATATTTCTGGGAGGATCCGGCCATCGTTGCCATGGAGCAGATGCTGAACAGTCCTCTGCAGTTCCCCGAGGCTATCATCTGTGCCAACGATGCCATGGCTTTGCCCATAGTGAATTTCCTGCAGAAGAACGGCTTCCGTGTGCCGGAGGACGTGGCAGTCAGCGGCTTTGACGGTATCGACATGGAGCGTTACAGCGTTCCCAGGCTTACCACAGGTGTGGTAAACAATGAGCGCATGATTGAGCTGATTTGTGAGATGCTGGAAAATGGTGTGGAGGAGATTGACCGTAGTCAGGTCATCCCAATTTATAGTAAGATGCAGATTGGACATTCCTGCGGCTGTGATTCCTTAAACAGTGAATATGGTATTACAGAATTAATTCGTATGCGCTCAGAGCTTCATCAGCTGATTAAGTTCCAGGGAGACGTACAGAAGATGGTTTCCCGCTATAGTACCAAAACGGATTTCTCCGAAAGTATAAAGGCAATCGCCAGATATTCTTCCCCGGTGAAATATAGGGAGGCCATGCTGGTGGTAGAGGAAGATTTTGTGGAGAATCTTCAGGTGGAAATGTATACCAGAGATGTTGAGAAGAAGCATCACGGAAAGACTATGACCATGGCACATATTGTCAATGGGGAGAGAGATAATGGTAAGGGAATTAAGCGAAATGTTTCTTCAGAGGCCATTGATGAGTTTATTTGTGATAGTCTGGACAGATATGATTATATGCTGCATCTGCCCATTCATGTGAAGGGTGTGGGTGTTGGTATTATGTCATTCCTGTTCTACATGGAGGAGATGTGGTTTACAGCAGCCTCTTCCTTTATGACGGATATGCGTAATCTGTTTGAACTGGTAATGGCACAGGCCCAGCTGATGAGAGTGTATTTGTTTGATATGCTCACCGGACTGTATAATCGTCAGGGCTTTTATCAGAAGGTGGATGCCGCTGTGAAAAGAGCCCAGGAGCTGGATGAGACCCATATGACCGTGATTTCCATTGATATGGATGGTCTGAAAATGATCAATGATACCTATGGTCATAATGAAGGGGATGCGGCACTTCGTAATTTTGGACAAATGATAAAGAAGTCCGTGGATAGAGAAATAGCAGCCAGAATCGGTGGGGATGAATTTTTGATTGTCTTTACCGGAGATTACAATTACGGCAGGGCTGCAGAGATTGTGGCATCCATAAAGAAAGAGATTGCCGCATATAATAAGCTTGGCATCAGTCCTTACGAGATTCATGCCAGCATCGGTTCCTATACCGATAATATTCATACACAGAGTCTTGATGATTTCTTAAGCAAGGCAGATAAGCTGATGTATGAAAAGAAGGCACAGCATAAAAACTTTGCCAGAAAAGATTAAGCTAGTATCAGGAAGGAAATAACCATGTTACATAATATTTTATCCGAAGATTATTCTGCTCTATGTGCCTTTGCAGGCATATTGTTTGCTTTTTTTGCAACCATCGTTGCTACTGCAAAGCTTTGCAGGTTTTTACCCAAGGATGGTGGTAGGGATTTTGCCCATGACGGAAAGAAATCTGCAGGAAAGCCCAGAGGCGCCGGAATCATCTTCGTGCTTGCATATGTAATCGTGGCCTTTTTCTTTGCCCCTATGAGTGCGGAATACATCATATATCTGATGCTTTTAGTCATCTGCATGATGACAGGGTATCTGGACGATGCAGCCAAGAATCCCTGGGGCGAATATAAGAAAGGCTTTTTGGACTTGTGTGTGGCTATCCTCGTGGCAGTGACCTTCCTTCGGTATAACAGCAATGTGGTGGAGCTTGCCATATTGGATATCAGCCTGACCATACCACCTGTTTTATTTGGTTTGCTGGTGGTAGTTCTGGTGTGGGCATCGGTAAACGTAACCAACTGTGCTGATGGTGTGGACGGCTTATCCGGCACCCTGACCATTATCACCATCATCACCATTTATGCTATCGATGTGGTTAAGGAAGTGGCAGGGGACTACTCCTTCCAGATTCTTCTCTTTGCTGTGTGTATCCTGGGATACCTCTGGTACAACGCCACACCGAGTAAGCTGATGATGGGTGATGCCGGCTCCAGAGCCATGGGCCTTTTCATCAGTATTGCCATATTAAAGACCGGCAGCCCCTTTTTATACATTCCGGTGGCACTGGTATTGATTCTGGACGGCGGCCTTGGCCTTTTGAAGGTAGCGTTAATCCGCTTTTGCAAGATTCATATCTTTAAGAATGTGCGCCTTCCACTCCACGACCATGTCCGCAAAAACTGGGACTGGAGCAATACCCAGACCGTATACCGTTTCGCAATTATTCAGATTATTTTGAGCGTTGCTACGGTGTACGCTATTCAGATGTAAATTATTTGTAAAACGAGCTGGTGGGAGACCAATATCATTAAGTTGCGAAAGGCTCTTCGTGATGGAATGATATGTCTTATGCAGACCCTTGATAAGCGTCGGCACTTGGCGAGGTATTTTCGAGCCTAGTACCGCTACGTGTTCACGGAGCGAAAGCGCGTCTGTATAAGACATATCATTTCTGAGCGAAGAGGATTTCGCAACTTAATGATATTGGTCTCCCATCAGCGGAAAGCTGGACGAAAATGTTTGACGAACTGACACAAAAAGATATCGATGAGATGCGCCAGGAGATTGAGTATCGGAAACTGGTGGTGCGCCCAAAGGCACTGGAGGATGTGAAAGAGGCCAGAGCTCATGGGGATTTAAGTGAGAATTTTGAGTATTATGCGGCCAAAAAGGTGAAGAATCAGAACGAGAGCCGCATCCGTTATCTGGAGAGAATGATTCGTACCGCAAATGTGATTTCTGATGAATCCGCAGAGGATGAGGTGGGAATCAATAACCGGGTGACGGTACAGTTTGTAGATGATGGTACAGAAGAGGTGTATAAGATTGTGACTACAGTGCGTGGCAATTCTTTGGAGGGTTTGATCAGCAATGAGTCTCCCCTTGGCAAAGCTCTTTTGGGCCATAAGGTGGGAGATATTGTTCACGTGGAGGTGAATCCCAGCGTGGGCTATGATGTGAAGATTACCATGATTGATAACGCTGCCGGTGAGGACAGCGATAAGATTAGGAGTTTTTAATAGATGAAGAAGTACTTTTTATTTGATTTGGACGGTACCTTAACCGACCCGAAGATTGGAATTTGCACCTGTGTACAATATGCTTTGAAGGACCAGGGAATTGAGGAACCGGATTTGGATAGGCTGGAGCCCTTTATCGGCCCGCCACTGTGGGACAGTTTTATGAAGTTCTATGGTATGGACAGGGAGCAGGCGGATAAGGCAGTGGCCAAGTATAGAGAGCGTTTTTCTGACGTGGGACTGTTTGAAAATGAAGTATATGAGGGAATTCCTTTTATGCTTAAGGACTTAAAGGAGGCCGGATTTACTTTGGCAGTAGCCTCCAGCAAGCCTACAGTGTATGTGGAAAGAATTTTGGAGCATTTCCAGATAAAGCAGTATTTTAAGGTAATCGTGGGAAGTAATCTGGACGGCACCCGGGTAAGCAAGGATGAGGTGGTAAGAGAAGCTCTTGGGCAGCTCTTTGGCGTCCAGCCCATCGACCCGCAGCTGGTGTATATGATTGGTGACCGTTGCTTTGATGTAGAGGGTGCCAAGGCTCTCAAGGTGGAAAGTGTAGGCGTGACCTATGGTTATGGAAGCATGGAGGAGCTGCAGGAGGCGAAGGCGGATTATATCGTCCGCAGCGTGGGAGAGCTTCATGCCTTTCTTCTTCGGGAAGAGGAGCGCCCAAAGCCAAAGGGATTTTTCCAGGTAATGTGGCCCTTCCTTTATCCGTTTTTATTGTTTATTTTAATCAGAAATGTTGTGGATACCGGTGTTTTGATGTTCTTTAAGAATATCAGTGGTATGCTCACCGGAAAACTGGCTCAGTGGCTGCTTTTCTATGATGAGGCTACCGGAGAGGCTACGGGTCTTACCGGAAATGCTACGGCGATAATGAGTGCCCTTTCCTGCATAGTAGCCATTTTCTTTGTAAGAGACATGGCGAAGAAGCTGCTTCAGAGAACCAAGGAAGATATGTTTCTTGCCCATCTACGGCCGGAACCGCCCATTACCTATGGTGTGGCTACTCTCGTGACCGTTGCCGCAGTGGTGGGACTGAATGTGCTTTTGGAAGTAATGGGTGTGACGGATAAGGCCGCTGCATATCAGAATATGCTGGCAGATGTCTATTCCGCATCCCTGCCCATCGGACTAATCTGTTTTGGAATCATCATCCCGGTGGTGGAGGAGATTCTGTTCCGCGGCATTATTTATAATATTCTCCGTAGAAGGGCCAAGATTACGGTGGCAATGATTATTTCTGCATTTACCTACGGTATGTATTTTATGAATTATATTCAGGGTGTATATGCCTTCGTTATGGGATGCCTGATGGTGTATATGTATGAATACTTCGGCAGCTTTGCATGGCCGGTGATTGTCCATGTGCTTTCCGGATGCTTGGTATATCTTCTGACCTATACACCGCTGGTGAATAGTCCGCTGTACAGCCTGCCGGTGTGTCTGGTCTGCGGAATCTGTGTATTTGTGGGTCTGCGCCTTTTGGACCGGAAAAAACGATACCTGGTGGGAGAGGTTGTAAGTGATGAATAAAATTTTACAAAACATGTATAAAAATGCTTGCTAAAATCTTCCAAAAGGTTTTTAATGATTAAGTGATATTGTGAAATGAAGGGAGTATGACTATGAGTAAGCTTAGCATACCAAAGAATTATAAATCGCATTTGAACCTGTACGAGACACAGGTAGCTATTAAGACCGTAAAGGACTGCTTCCAGCAGCTGTTAGTAGACAGGCTGGATTTACTCCGTGTGTCCGCACCGCTTTTTGTAACACCGGAATCCGGTCTGAATGATAACTTAAACGGTGTGGAAAGACCTGTTTCCTTCGACATTAAGGACCAGGGCAGCAGAGAGGCGGAGATTGTACACTCTCTGGCAAAATGGAAGCGCTACGCACTTCAGAAATACGGCTTTGGTGTAGGTCAGGGTCTGTATACGGATATGAATGCCATCCGCCGTGATGAAGAGGCGGACAACATCCACTCCATCTATGTGGATCAGTGGGACTGGGAGAAGGTTATCCGCAAGGAGGACCGTAATCTGGAGTTTTTAAAGGATACGGTAAAGGGAATCTACAAGGTACTTCGTAAAACGGAAAAATACATGTCCATTCATTACGATTATATCGAAGAGATTCTTCCTCATGATATTTTCTTCGTAACCACCAGAGAGCTGGAGGAAATGTTCCCGGATTACACGCCGAAGGAGAGAGAATACTATATCGCCAAAGCTAAGGGTGCAGTGTGTATCATGCAGATTGGTGATTTGTTAGAATGTGGAGAACCGCATGACGGTCGTGCACCGGACTATGATGACTGGGCACTGAATGCAGATATTATCGTATACTATCCGGTATTGGATATTGCGCTGGAATTGTCCTCCATGGGTATCCGTGTGGACAAAGAGGCACTTCTTTCCCAGTTAGAGAAGGCAGGCTGCCCGGAGAGAGCTTCTCTTCCGTTCCAGAAGGCTGTTTTAGAGGAGCAGGTTCCGTTCACCATCGGTGGTGGTATCGGACAGTCCCGTATCTGTATGTTCTTCTTAAGAAAGGCACATATCGGGGAAGTGCAGTGTTCCATCTGGCCAGATGAAATTATTGCAGAGTGTGAGAATAAAGGGGTACAGCTTTTATAATGACATATAATGAGATTAAGAAAAATGAAGAGGTATTGGCTTTTCTGGAAAAGGGAAATGCGGATTTGGGAGTGCTGGGCTATACAGACCATTCCCAGGCACATTGCGCCATGGTAGCAGAGAGAGCCGCATACATACTGACAGAACTGGGATATTCGGAGCGTGAGGTGGAGCTTGCCAAAATTGCAGGCTTTATGCACGATATCGGCAATGCTATCAACCGTAAGAATCACGCGGAATATGGCGGACTTCTGGCCAACGATATCCTTTCTAAGACCGATATGCCCTTAAAGGACCGTGTGACAGTGGTATCTGCTATCAGTAACCATGATGAGTCCACCGGTGGTGCGAAAGACGTGGTATCCGCAGCACTTATCATCGCAGATAAGACCGATGTACGTCGCAACAGAGTGCGCACCAAGGAGCCGGAGAATTTCGATATCCATGACCGTGTAAACTACGCCGTAACCCAAGCAGATTTACATATCGATGTGGAGAAGAAGGTGATTACACTGGATTTACAGATTGATGAAAGAATCTGTACCATGTATGAGTACTTCGATATTTTCTTAGGACGTATGCTCATGAGCCGCGGCGCTGCAGCAATGCTGGGTGTGAAGTTTAAGCTGACGGCAAATGGTAGTAAAATTTTATAATGATTCAGAGCCGGGCGGATTTATGGAAATAAATTCGGCAAGCTTGCTTGCACGAGTTTGTTTTCATAAATCCATGTGGCGAGAAGCCACATATGAGCAAAAGGAAAGCCTCGAAGAGGCGATTTTGCGAATGAGGCTCTGAATCACTGAAGAAGCCGAGGGAGTGAAAATCATTTTGGAGAATCCGGAGTTGACATGCATCTCTGTGACTCATCATTTATTGAATGAGAATATGGAGTTTTACGATGAGGTTATCGTGGTTGGTGATGGTAAGGGGAAAGTGAGTAAAACTGTATAGTGGTTTTTCATAGAGTAATCCATGTGCTTGTAGAGATGCAGGTGCATGGATTTTTTATGTGCATACTATTGCGAAACTCGAACGTATGTGCTATTATAGACAAAAGAACATTTGTTCTGTTTGGAGATAGTAGTAAGATGCAGGAATTAATCACATACGAAAAGAAAAATATAAGTATTATAGAGAGTATTACTCCCCAGCAGGAGATGTCCCTTATGGACAAGCTGGGCATTTTGGCAGACAGCGCTAAATACGATGTGGCTTGCACGTCCTCGGGAGTGGAGCGTAAGGGCAATGGAAAGGACATGGGGAACTGTATCAAGGGCGGTATTTGTCATAGCTTCAGCGGGGACGGGAGATGTATATCCCTACTGAAAATTTTGCAGACCAACGAATGTATTTATGATTGCAAATATTGTATCAACCGTCGTTCCAATGATGTACCCAGAGCCATCTTTTCTCCGGAGGAGGTGTGTACTCTGACCATGGAGTTTTACCGGAGAAATTATATTGAAGGACTATTTTTGAGCTCCGGTATCGTGCAGAGTCCCAATTACACCATGGAACTGATTTACCAGACCGTTTATCTGCTTCGGAATAAGTATCGTTTTAATGGCTATATCCATGTGAAGGCCATTCCGGGTGCGGACCCGCAGTTAATCCGTTTAACGGGCTTTTTGGCGGACAGAATGAGCGTGAACCTAGAACTCCCCACTGCAGAGGGATTAAAGGAATTAGCCCCCAATAAGCACCGTAAAACCATACTTGCACCTATGCGCCAGATTCAGAATGGTATTACGGCCAATAAGGATGAAATCGTGGTATATAAGAATGCACCACGTTTTGTCAGTGGTGGGCAATCCACCCAGATGATTATCGGTGCCACACCGGAGAGTGATTATCAGATTATGAATGTGGCTGAGAGCTTGTACCAGAAGTTTGATTTAAAGAGAGTATTTTATTCCGCTTGTGTGAAGGTGAATGAGGATAAGGCACTTCCGGCTTTGCCGGGAGGCCCGCCGCTTCTTAGGGAGCATCGTTTGTATCAGGCGGACTGGTTGCTTCGCTTTTATGGATTTAAAGCCAGTGAACTATTGGATGAAAAGCGTCCCTTTTTCAATGTGATGTTGGATCCGAAGGAAGACTGGGCGGTACGGCATCTGGAGGTTTTCCCCATAGAAATTAATCGGGCACCTTATGAAATGCTTCTTCGGATTCCGGGAGTTGGGGTAAAGAGTGCCCAGCGGATTATGATGGCTCGTAGAACGGCGAATCTTACCTTTCAAGACCTGAAAAAGATTGGTGTAGTGCTGAAGCGTGCCCTCTATTTTATCACCTGTAACGGACGCATGATGTATCCCACCAAGCTGGAGGAGGATTACATTGTACGGAATCTGACTACGGATAAGGATAGGATTAAGTTTGGCAGCGATGGGATGACCTATAAGCAGATGTCGTTGTTTGATAGTGGAAGCTTTACGGCAGAGCCCAGCCAGAGGTCATTGCTTGCGTCGGTCAGTGGGCAACTGTAAGGAGGACATATGTATATATATCGGTGTGAGGAATCCATGGAAGGGATTCTGACAGCCATTTACAACATATATGAGGACAGAAGGGCTTTTGTGGATACCCAGATCAGATTGGATGATGAATACATATTATTTGGGGAGGATGTACCCGTTCAGGGAGAACGTGAAAAGGCAGAAAAGGTCAGTCGTACCCTGTACCGGAAATTCGGTCCTATGGATTATGACACCATCTGTAAGGCACTGGCTTCCTGGTCGCCGGATAAGGCAAACGTGGTATTTCACAGCATTCGCTATGGTTTAAGCGCTTCCGTGGCTCCGGGAAGGCTGTTTCAGCACTTGAGTGATGAAAATGTACTTAGGGCCTCAAAGCTTGCCCTGAATGCGGCCAGAGAGTTCCAGCATTTGCAGGGCTTTGTTCGCTTTGAGGAGCTGGAGAATGGAATTCTGTTTTCCAGAATTAAACCAAAGAATCATGTATTGCAAGGACTTATGGAGCATTTTTCGGACCGGTTTCCCATGGAGAACTTTTGCATCTATGATGAGGGACGGGAGCAGTTTGCCATACATCCGGCAGGAAAACCATGGTTTTTATTGCAGGGGGACATTGCAGTAAAGCAGGTGGAGCATATACCCCATTCTACGGAGGAGGAAATGTATGCAGCGTTGTTTAAGCATTTTTGTCATAGGATTGCCATTAAGGAACGGGAAAATTATGAGCTACAGCGGAATATGCTTCCCATACGGTTTCGAGAGTATATGACGGAGTGGAAATAATTTCATATTATGGGAAATTAGGACATAAATATTACAAAAATGTTAAAAAGTGTTGCTTTTCTTTTAGGCATGTGATATGTTATCTTTCGTTACGGAAAACGTTTCACTAGGTGATAACGTAGAATAATATGAGAGATTTATATGTGTTAAAGAGAGGAAGCAAAACATGGTACGTCAAATTAGACTTTCTTTGGATGAGGTGCAGCATTTTGTTAATGTAACGTCAAAATGTGATTTTGACATCGATATCTGTTACAACAGATATGTTGTGGATGCAAAGTCCTTTTTAGGGGTGTATGGCCTGGATTTAAATAAGGCTTTAACCGTATCCTATGACGGATATAATGCAGAATTTGAAGAACTCTTACAAGCACAGGCTGTGGCCTGCTAATGAGTAGGCAATTGACTCCCTATGTCAGATGGGTTACTATCTGATATAGGGAGTTTGTTTTTTGTGAGAAAGGAGAGGCGAGGATGAATACAACCAAGGAAGTACAGAGAATATCTGTAAGATCGCTGGTGGAATTTATCATGCGAGATGGGGATATTGATAACCGACACAAGGCTTCTCCGGAGGATGCCATGCAGGAGGGAAGCCGTATCCACCGCATGATTCAAAGGCAGATGGGAGCGGATTATCAGGCGGAGGTATCGCTAAAATATCTGTATGAAACAGAACATTACATTCTATCTGTGGAGGGTAGGGCAGATGGCATTGTGGATACTGCGGAAATGGTTATGATTGACGAGATAAAGGGCACCTACAGAGAGCTTTTTCGTATGAAGGAGGCTGTAGGAGTCCATGTGGCACAGGCTAAGTGCTATGCTTATATGTATAGCCGCAGCTTTGATGAGGAGAAGCGGAAGCGCGGCATACAGATACGCATGACTTACTGTAATATGGATACGGAAGAGATAAAGTATTTTGAAGAGCAGTGTAGTGTAGAAGAGATAGAGGTTTGGTTTGGCAGGCTGCTGACAGAGTATAAAAAGTGGGCGGACTATCAGTATGACTGGAGAGTTCTGCGGAATAACTCTATAAAGGAGCTGGAGTTTCCTTTTGTATACAGAGAAGGACAAAAGGACTTGGTAACCTACGTATACCAGACTATATATCATCAGAGAAAGCTATTCTTGGAGGCACCCACCGGCGTAGGGAAGACCATATCCACTATATTTCCGGCAATAAAAGCCATGGAACGGAATATGGGGGAGAAAATCTTTTATCTTACCGCGAAGACAATTACAAGAACTGTAGCAGACAATACCTTTCAGCTTCTTAGGGAAAATGGGCTGAAATTCAAGAGTATTGTTCTTACTGCCAAGGAGAAAATCTGCTTTTGTGAGAAGCCGGAGTGTAATCCGGATGCATGCCCCTATGCGAAGGGGCATTTCGACAGAGTAAACGATGCCATGTATGATATGCTCACCACGGAAGAGAATTTCAGTCGGGAAAACATTGAACGATATGCTCGTAAGCATCAGGTGTGTCCCTTTGAGTTTGCGCTGGATATGAGTTTGTATTCAGATGGTATTATTGGGGACTATAATTACCTTTTTGACCCACATGTGTATTTGAAGAGATTCTTTGCAGAGAGTAAGAAAGGGAACTATCTGTTTTTAGTTGATGAGGCTCATAATCTGTTGGAGAGAGGCCGGGAGATGTATAGTGCAGCACTGGTGAAGGAAGAGTTTATGCAACTGCGGCGCCATCTGAAAGAGGGTTTGGAGAAGGAAAAAGGGAGAAAAAATGTGCTCTATGGAGAAGGGTATGCCTCCAAAATGGAAAAGCAGCTGGGAAAATGTAATAAGCAGCTGCTGGCTTTGAAGAGGGAGTGTGAGAGCTATCGGGTAGTAGAGGAGATTGATGCTTTTGTACTGCCACTTATTCGACTGGGAAGTATAATCGAGAGTTACCTAGAGGAGAATGATGAGGGAAATCAAGAGATAAAGGAAGAAATTCTGGATTTATATTTTAAAGTTAGTCACTTTTTGGAAATGTACGAGATTTTGGATGAAAAATATATAAAATACACACAATTGCGAGAGGATGGCTGTTTCATGCTAAAGCTGTTTTGTGTGGACCCATCTAATAACCTAAAGGCATGTATGAAGAAGGGGAGAAGTACCATATTATTCTCTGCCACCCTGTTACCGATTCAATATTATAAAGCTCTTTTAGGTGGAGAGCCGGAAGATTATGAGGTGTACGCAAAATCCGTATTTGATGAAGAAAAACGCCTGTTATTAATTGCAGGAGATGTTACCAGTAAGTACACCAGACGGACGAATGAAGAATTTTACAAAATTGCACGTTATATTGATGAAATTGTTCGCACAAGGCAGGGGAATTATATGGTGTTTTGCCCTTCTTATGCTTTTATGCAGGAAATCTACGAATGTTACATGGAGAATTTCGGAAATGATGAGAAGGAATGTATTGTGCAGACGGATTCCATGAATGAGGAAGAACGGGAAGCTTTTCTGGCACGTTTTTCCGGAAATGAGGATTTGGATTTAGAAAATCATATTTTTATGGATATCGATGAAGATGACGAAAAAACGTTAATTGGTTTTTGCCTTCTGGGTGGAATTTTTGGAGAGGGCATTGACCTGAAAAAGGATAGTCTTATCGGAGCAGTTATCATCGGAACCGGTCTTCCACAGGTATGCTTTGAAAGAGAGCTTCTGAAGGAGTATTTTGATGCACAGGGGAATCTGGGCTTCGATTATTCCTACCGTTATCCGGGAATGAACAAGGTTTTGCAGGCTGCCGGTCGGGTAATTCGTACGGCAGAGGATGTGGGAGTGATTGCTCTTTTGGATGAACGTTTTCTGCAGGGGGCTTATCAGAAATTGTTCCCCAGAGAATGGAGAAACTATTCCATTATCCGAGGAAATTATGTTAGGGATGTAATCAATGAATTTTGGGTTAGATGGAGCTAACTAAGCATGTGATTTATAGCCCTTTTATAGTACTTTTTGAAATGATGACAATTTAATACTTTACTTTGTGAAAGCTGGATTTTATAATCCAGCTTTTCTTTTCGACATAAATACATAACATAATAATTGAATTGTAAATAATTTATGTAATTCAAACATATGTATCATTTTAAACAATTTTGACGGATTGACATGCAAAATAACTGCTATTGACGTCGCTGACACATAAAAACTGACACGTGTGTACATGTGGATAACTATGTGGAAAGTGTGGATTAAAATCTAAAAAGTGACAAAAAAGCTGACAAATACGGCATTTTTCGATTTTGTGAGCATTTTGCATGAGAAATTGCAGAAAAACTAGTTCGGTCAATATGGATATGTCAACGAAAAGAAATTTTATGGTAACCAAGATTATTTTGTGTAAAAAATCTACAATTAAAACAATAGATGTGGTATACTGTAGGAAGAAAGTCTTATATAGAAAGCGAGATGTAAGTATGTGGGCATATGAAACAGTTTTTTATCAAATCTACCCTTTGGGATTTTGTGGAGCACCCTTTGAGAATGGACCGGTGTGTAATAAAGAGGAGATGCAGGTAGAGCATAAAATTACCAAAGTGCTGGACTGGATACCTCATTTGAAAGAGCTGGGGATAGGTGCTATCTATTTTTCCCCGATTTTTGAATCTGATACCCATGGTTACAACACCAGAGATTATTGTCTGATTGATCGCAGACTGGGAAGTAATGAAGATTTCAAGGCGGTATGCGATGCCCTTCATGCCAATGGTATCAAGGTGGTATTGGATGGCGTATTTAACCATGTGGGAAGAGGCTTCGGACCTTTTATGGATGTGGTAAGAAATCGAGAGAATTCTCCATATACAAGCTGGTTTTATCGCATTGATTTTGGAGGCAATTCCCATTATAATGATGGACTCTGGTATGAGGGCTGGGAAGGCAATTATGATTTGGTGAAGCTGAATTTGCAAAACGAAGCAGTAGTAAATCATCTGCTCTCTGCGGTGGAGTACTGGATTGATTATTTTGGAATTGATGGTATTCGTTTGGATGTGGCGTATAGTCTGGATGAGAATTTTGTCTGCAGACTCAGAAGCTTCTGCGATAGTAAGAAGGAGGAGTTCTTCCTGGTAGGTGAGATGCTTCATGGGGATTACAATCGTCTGATGAATGACCAGATGCTGCACTCTGCCACCAATTATGAGTGTTACAAGGGGCTTTACAGCAGCTTTAACAGCATGAATATGTTTGAAATCAACCACTCTCTGCTGCGTCAGTTTGGACCGGAGCATTGGACTTTATATAAAGGCAAACACTTATTAGCCTTTGTAGATAATCACGATGTCACCAGAGTGGCGAGTATTTTATCCAATGAAAAGCATCTTCCCCTGATTTACGGACTTTTGTTTGGTATGCCGGGAATTCCCTGCGTATATTACGGAAGTGAGTGGGGAGAGAAGGCGGAGAAGTCCCAGGGTGACCCGGCGCTCAGACCTGCTTTTGATATGCCTAAGGAAACGGAGCTTACGGGGTGGATTGCAAAGCTTTCGGAGATAAAGAGGAAATCCCACGGATTAAACTATGGAGATTTTACCTCCCTGCAGCTTACCAATAAGCAGTGCGTGTTCTCCAGAAACAGTGGTCAGGAACGTGTTCTGGTGGCAATTAACGCAGATGAAAATGAATTCTATGCTCATTTTAATGTGGGAGCGAATCAGGCAGAGGATCTGCTGACAGGAGAAGTGGTAGCCATAGAGGGCGGAGTTTCCATGTCGCCGTATAGTGTACGCTTTTTGCGGGTGATGTAACAGAATATTTTCTCAAAGAGGCTACTGCAATGACGCAGTAGCCCCTTTTGATGTAAAAACTTATACAATTTTATATTGTGCCAGCATCTTTGCCAGCAGACGGTAATAATGCATATGGTCATTGTTCCAGGTAATCTTTTTGCTGAGGGATTCCAAGGAAAGTACGCATCTGGCACCGTTTTTATCCCAGAATTTAATATGGATGCAGGAGCAGATACCCTGGGAACGCATCTGTTCGTAAACGATATGGTCCCGGCGCTCTAAGCGGGTTACATCGTCAATGACGACGATTCCATCAAGGGTTTCCGTTTTGAAAAAGTCCCCATGGATATAGTTTTCCGTTTCGTCCTTGATGGCCTGGGTACAGATTTGTGAACCTACCATATATTTGATTTTTGCCCGTTCAAAATTGTAGATGGTGATACGCTCCGGCTCAAAGTTCTCGATGAAATCATCCAGCAATTTTTCAATGGGGTAATGTCCGGAGCTGTAAACCTTGTCCATAATAATACACATAATGTCACCTAAGGACATATCCTCCCGGCTGTTGATGCTGGCAGTGTGTCCTGACATATTCTGAATTTCTTCCAGTGTCCCATGCTTTGCTTTGTCGTAGATGATGTAGCGGTTACGACCCTTTTCCTTGGCACGGTACACTGCGAAATCTGCCAGAGTAAATAAATCCTTGTAGTTGTCCGCATCCTTGGGATAAGCGGCACAGCCGATGGACAGGGTGATGACCGGCCGGTTGTCCTTACCGGCAGGGAAATTGGCACTGACGATATTTTTTATGCTGCGCAGACGTTCTCTGGAATCCTCAAGGTCGTAGGCATCGTAAAATAGGATAAAGAATTCATCGCCACCGATACGACCGATGACACCGCTGTCACCTACCTCTCCTTCCATGATGGAGGTTACCTTCTTTAAGGTATCGTCACCAATCATGTGACCATAGGTATCATTGACTTTTTTGAAATAGTCCACATCCACAATGGCAATGCTGACATTCTGGCGCTTTTCCACATCGATAAGGCGGGTAGCCAGATTGGTGATGGAGGTTTTATTTAAGACTCCGGTCAGCGGGTCCAGCTCAGCTCTGTGGATACTACCCTGTGGATATTCCGTACAGCGGCGGAGAAATCCTATGGAATAGGTACGAACCCCGTTTTCGTAAAGAGAGGTGCCCTTTAGATAAGAGTATTTTGCTTCAGAGGCATTCCCCAGCAAATCTCCTTCCAGGCGCAGTTCAAAGGTTCTGGCGCCATTTTGGAGGGATAAGAGGAACTGAGCAACATCCTTTTTGCCGGCTTCATCTGTATGGGAGCACAACAATTGCTCAAAGCTCTCTAAGGACATGTAGGACTCCTCACCTGCAAAATTGTACTTGGACATAAAGCTGATATCCCTGGTCTGAGGGTCGTATAAAAATAATTCATCGCCATAGAGCTCTAATATTTTGGACTGGAAAAGATTATGCTTTATCTCTTTCTTTTCCGCGGCAATCCACCCCGCGATGTCAATTAAGGTCAGATGAATCTGTCCGGGCACGGTTCCCGGAGTCAGAGAAGTATAGAAAGGGATAGGGCGTCCGTCCATCGCTGTCAGGTGCAGAATAAAGCTATCTGCATACAGGTTCTTCACATATTCATAAAACATGGGTCTGTCTGTATCACAGACCAGCTTTTCAAAGGTATAATAAAGTCTGCTGTCATCCATATAGCCGTAAAAGCCGGTGTCAGCAGACACAATGTCAAATGTTTTTTGTTTTATGACAATTCGGTACATGTCTGATTTTACCATGATTGTAACCCTTCTCTTTCATTAGTAGACTAAGTATACTACATTTTTGTCTGTATTTCATCAAAAAGTTGTGGCTAAAGCATTATTTTTTGTGATTTTATGCAAATGGAAAAAGAGTGGGAATAAAAAACGGTTGACAAAATATTGGGAAATAGCTATATTCTACTTATATTGTAAAGGCAATGAGAAAGAGGAGTACGGATTACCCCTTATCAGAGAGAGTGGCGTGTGCTGAGAGACCACTTTAAGGAAGGGATGCGGAAGGTAGCTTTTGAGCCGGCATGCCGAGAAATGAAGAGGTAGGTGTGCCCGAGTTATCCACGTTACCGGATAAGACTTTTATTTAGAAGTCGCTGAGGCAGCGCACGCTGTGAACAAAGGTGGTACCGCGTTAGTAAGTTGACGCCCTTTGCTGAGGAAACTTGGCAAAGGGTTTTCTTTATGCCAAAATTCCGAGATTTAGAAAAGAAAGGAAGAGACGTATGAGCAAAGAACTTGCAAAAACCTATGATCCCAAAGGATTAGAGGACAGACTTTATGAGAAGTGGTTAGAGAAGAAGTACTTCCATGCAGAAGTTGACCACTCAAAGAAACCGTTTACCATTGTGATTCCGCCTCCAAACATTACCGGACAGCTTCACATGGGTCATGCACTGGACAATACCATGCAGGATATCCTGATTCGTTTTAAGAGAATGCAGGGCTACAATGCGCTCTGGCAGCCGGGTACGGATCATGCCAGCATTGCTACCGAGGTAAAGATTATTGAGAAATTAAAAGAAGAAGGCATTGACAAGTGGGAGCTTGGACGTGAGAAATTCTTAGAGCGTGCATGGGACTGGAAGAGAGAGTACGGCGGACGCATTATCTCTCAGTTAAAGAAGCTGGGCTCCTCCTGTGACTGGGACAGAGAGCGCTTCACCATGGATGAGGGCTGTAACAAGGCCGTTACCGAAGTATTCGTGAAGATGCATGAAAAAGGCTATATCTACAAGGGTTCCAGAATTATCAACTGGTGTCCGGTATGTAACACCTCTATTTCCGATGCAGAGGTAGTTTACGAGGAGCAGGCAGGTCACTTCTGGCACATCAAGTATCCGATTATGAATGAGGACGGAACTCCTTCCGATACCGAATTTTTAACCTTCGCAACTACCAGACCGGAGACTATGCTGGGTGATACCGCAGTAGCTATCCATCCAGAGGATGAGAGATATCAGCACTTAATCGGTAAGAGCGTAATGCTTCCCATCGTGGGAAGAGTGATTCCTATTGTTACCGATACCTATGTAGACAGAGAGTTCGGTACCGGTGTTGTTAAGATTACCCCGGCACACGATCCTAACGACTTTGAGGTTGGTAAGAGACATGACCTTCCTATCGTAAATGTAATGAACGATGACGCGACCATCAACAAGAATGGTGGTAAGTTTGAGGGTATGGATCGTTACGAAGCAAGAAAGGCCATTGTAAAAGAGTTGGATGAAATGGGTCTTCTTGTAAAGATTGAGGATCACGCACACAACGTAGGTACTCACGACAGATGTAAGACCACCATTGAGCCAATGGTGAAGGCACAGTGGTTTGTAAAGATGGATGAGCTGATTAAGCCGGCAGTAGAAGCGGTAAAGAGTGGCGATATCAAATTAATCCCTGAAAGAATGGACAAGGCATACTATAACTGGACCGACAATATCCGTGACTGGTGTATCAGCCGTCAGCTTTGGTGGGGACACAGAATCCCTGCATATTACTGTGATGAGTGTGGCGAGATTACCGTAGATAGAACGGCACCGGAGGTATGTCCTAAGTGTGGCTGTAAGCACTTAACCCAGGACCCGGATACCTTAGATACCTGGTTCTCCTCTGCACTTTGGCCTTTCGAAACCTTAGGCTGGCCGGATAAGACAGAAGACCTTGATTATTTCTATCCTACCGATGTATTGGTAACCGGATACGATATTATCTTCTTCTGGGTAATCCGTATGATTTTCTCCGGATTTGAGCAGATGGGCAAGAAGCCCTTCTCCACCGTACTTTTCCATGGTCTGGTTAGAGACAGCCAGGGACGTAAGATGAGTAAGTCCTTAGGAAACGGTATCGATCCATTAGAGGTAATTGACAAATATGGTGCGGATGCACTGCGTCTCACCTTAATCACCGGTAATGCACCGGGTAATGATATGCGTTTCTACTACGAGAGAGTAGAAAACAGCCGTAACTTCGCGAATAAGGTATGGAATGCATCCCGTTTCATCATGATGAATATGGATGGTAAGGAAGTCACTGCTCCACAGGCCGGCGAGCTTGCGCCTGTAGATAAGTGGATTCTTTCCAAGTTAAATACCCTTGTGAAGGATGTAACTGACAATATGGAGGCATTTGAGCTGGGTATTGCAGTTCAGAAGGTTTACGACTTTATCTGGGATGAGTTCTGCGACTGGTACATCGAGATGGTGAAGCCTCGTCTTTACAATTCCGACGATGCAGTAAGCCAGAATGCGGCACTTTGGACCTTAAAGACGGTTCTTATCGATGCATTAAAGCTTCTGCATCCATACATGCCATTTATTACCGAGGAAATTTTCTGCACTCTCCAGAGTGAGGAAGAGTCCATTATGATCAGTAAGTGGCCGGAGTTTACCGCAGAGAGAAGCTTTGCAAAGGATGAGAAGGATATTGAGACCATCAAGGAAGCCGTTCGTGGTATCCGTAACATTCGTACCGAGATGAACGTAGCGCCAAGCCGTAAGGCACTTTGCTATGTAGTCAGTGAAAGCGAGGACATTCGCGCAACCTTCACCGAGGGTAAGCTGTTCTTCGCATCCCTTGCTTATGCAAACGAAGTAATCGT
>JAFTXD010000088.1 GCA_017461775.1 Lachnospiraceae bacterium | reverse complement strand
TCTCGCTCCGTGAAAAATCGTAGCGGTACTAGGCTCGAAAATACCTCGCCAAGTGCCGACGTTTTTCAAGGGTCTAAAAAAGACATATGGTGTCCTCGCATGGACCATTCCCGGGGGCGGGACATAGCACTTCTACCCCTTGCTCAGTTCACCGGCCTCCATCTCAAAGACAAGGTCTCCGGCCCCCATCAGGCTCACATCATGGGTGGTCATAATGATGGTAACCCCTTCCTTTGCCACCATTTCCTTAAAAAGGTTCACCACAGACACTGCTGTTGCAGAGTCCAGCTCGCCGGTGGGCTCATCCGCAAAAATAATCTGCGGTCTGTGGGCCATGGCTCTGGCAATAGCAACTCTCTGCTGCTCGCCACCGGACATTTCCTGAGGCATATGATGCATACGACTGCCCAGGCCCACCATTTTCAGACACTCTGTCGCACGTTCCCTACGTCCTTTTTTTACTCCTGCCAGACGCAGGGAAAACTCTACATTTTCCAGCGCTGTCATCATGGGAATCAGAGATACCGACTGGAAAATAAACCCAATTTTCTCCCGGCGCAGCTTCTCTCTTTTGCCCTCGGACATGGCGGTAATCTCCTTATCACCAATCCACACCCTGCCACTGGTGGGCATATCCAGCGCACTCAAAATATTTAAAAGGGTTGTCTTACCGGAGCCGGAACGCCCCTTTAACACGGTCAGACTCTTCTCCGGAATTTCAAAGGACACGCCCTTTAACGCCATAAAGCCTTCTTTCCCTCCACCGGGAATGGGGAAGCTTCTTACAACATTTTCCGCCTTAATCATCATCACTTAATCCTCCCCTAACTTCAATGCCTTGGTAATATTCATCTTCGCAACGATACGTGCAATGACGATAAGACAAACTACCATTACTACTGCAATTGCTGCAAATAACTGTATCAAATCGTTCTGATTGGTAATCAGCTCCAGGGGAAGCACCTGATTCTCTGCCGCGTAAGCATTCTGAATCATCGGTACAAACAGTCTCGAGCCTACAAAACCTACCAGCGCGCCGGCTAAAATCGCATACAAGCCACAGAAAATCTGCTCTAAAATCAACATTCTGGTAATTTCCGTCTTCTTCATACCCATAGCTCTCAGCACACCAAATAGAAGTTCTCTGGAACGGATGGACAGAATAAAGTAAATCAGATATCCTACACCACAAAGCACCAGTACAATCATAAAGCTCATGGTCAATATACCATTCGTTCCCTGGAACAGCGTATCCGTTCTTAGGTCTTCATAAATCACATCCAAATCCTGGAACTTCATAAACTTCAGCTTGGGGTTCTCTTCAATAAACTGATATACGCCATCCGTGGATTCTCCCACATTCACCCAGATTTCATATGGTCTGGTTGCCGTTCTGGCCTGTAGCATGGCAAGGTTTGCAACCACCATAAAGCTTTCGCTCTCCACCACAGTACCATCCTCGTTCAGTGAGTACACTGTAGGTTCATAGGAGGGCCAGTAATTAAAGAATCCCTTGATGGTGCAACGAACCTTGGAACCCGGTACGGGAATCTCATATACATCCCCCACCTTGTAGCCCAGCTTGGTCATGAAATTTTCTGAAAGCAGCACCGCATACTCATTGCTTGCAAGTACATTTAAGTAATCATAAAAATGATAGGGCAGTAAATCCTCCGGCATATTGGCAATCTTGGCAAATTCCCCGGTATTAATACCCATAATGGTCATATTCTTATTGTGACGAACCATCTCTGCCTCATACTTCAGCACCTTGGTCACGCCCTCCACCTGGTCAATCACGGTATATCTTCCGAAATCCGGCTCGATATAGGTAGCGTCCTCACCCATGCCCATACGCCAAACCTCTTTCAGTACAAGGTCAGCGCCATTTACATAGGAAGAATTATGCTCTGCATTCGCCACAATGGTACGTGCTACGGTAGTACTGTGAATACCCAGTGCCACAGTCAGCACCATAAAAAGCATGATAAACTCCGTTTTCTTTCCCCCACGAATGGCATCCGTAAAGGACACATAGCTGCTGGGTGACATGCGATTTCCCCGGATAAGGAAAATCAGGCGCAGAATCCATGGCTGGATTCGCACGGCAAGTAAGCCACAGCCCAATAGGAACAGGGAGGAACTAAGGTAAAGAAGTGGGTCCAATGGCTCTCCCATAAGAACCTGCTGCATCATATTTTCCTGGTTCTTTGCAAAATTGTAATATCCGTAAAGGGAAACACCAATACAGATAAAATCCAAAAACAGCTTCTTCCACAGGGATTTACTCTTCTGCGCCTTGGACTGCTTTAAATGGACGATGGATACTCTGCTGTAGCCTATCACCGGCAAAATGGTAAGGAGAATGGTCAAAAGCACCGCACCGGCCGCATATATCATCACATCCTGGGTGTACTTCGGCTCCAGCACCTGACTTCCGGCAAACACCATAAAATCCGTAGCCGTACCAATCAGACTGCACAGCACCTTACCCAGAGGAATTCCTATCAAAGCACCGATACCGCTTAAGATAATTCCCTGTATCAGATACATTCCCAGAATCTGTCCTCTTCCCGCACCACGACTCTTCATTACGGAAATCTCATTCTGCTCCATGGTCAGCATCTGGGAGGAAATCATATAAATAAATGCCACCAAAAGTGCCAGCACCGGCACCTGCAAAATCATCAATGAGGTCTCTACCTTTTTTGCCTTGGCGCTGTAATTATCGATAATCCCCTCGTAGGCATTTTCCAGAATCAAATCCCCACCTGAGGAATTCAAAAGCTGCTGCGTGTTATAAACCAGAGCTTTTACGTGAGCAGGCTCAATCTTTTCATAGTCCATCTGCTCATAGATGGTTTTCTTGATACCCAGAGCCAATTCATTTTCTTCGCCCACGCACAGCTCGTGGAAGGTATCCACATGTAGGAACACATCCCTGTCCATATCCTCTAAGCTGCTGGCCCAGAAGTAATCCGCAGAATTGGTCTCCTTAAAGATACCCACCACCTTAATCCGGATGGGTTCCCCATTTGCCCAGGTCATCTTTTTGTATTCATACAACTCATCCAGCAGGATGTCCATTTTATCCGCTACAATATCCGAAGCAAGGACCTCCACATACTCTCCATCCATCAGTCCCGGCTCCGGGAGCCGTCCCGCAAATACATCAATATAATCCTCCAAACCGGTAACCGAGGTCAAACGTACCTTTCTGGAAACCTTTTCATCTCTTTGGATTACCGGCGTAATCTCAGAAATGGTGGTACTAAGCACCTCAATTTCCCGGTAAATGGGCACATTCAGCTTATTCAGGGACTGGTCTACATAATCCCGAAGCTGCGCATAGCTGGTTCCTTCCTTGCCCTTTGTTCTGTTATGAGACACCGCAAAGGTTGCCGGCCAGTCACCGGTCTGCTCCATATATGACTCAAACTCATCACAAAGCATTCTCTGGAAGGATGCGCCTCTGTACATCGGATAGCTCACCGCCACTGCTATCAGCAGGATATTGCCAATCAGCAGACACAGTGCCATCCATTTTTTATGCATAATTTTCTGCCAAATCAAAGTAAGCATGCCATTGTTCCTCACGTTAGTTGTTATAAATCAAGACCTTCGTACCTTCCTCCAGGCCATCGTACACCCAGTAATACTCCGTATTGTTTCCACCGGATAAAAACTGGGTTTTCTCCAGCGTTCCGTCCTCATGCAGCACGGTCACGAAATACTTTCCGCTATCCGTTGTCACTGCATCAAAGGGAAGCAAAAGTACATTCTTCATCACATTAGTAACCGCCTTCACATAAAACGGTCCCGAGGTAATTACCTCAAAAGGTGATGTGCTGGCGGAAATATAGGTCGTCCGCTTACTCCAGTCACTGCTGAGTGCCTTTCCGTTGGTGGATATTACCTTTGCCGGAAACTCCTTCGCCTGCGCGTTCCTTCCCACAATAAAGGTCATCTCATTTCCATAGGCATAGTGAGAAAGATTGTCCTCAAAAGTCATGTATATCTGGTCCGACGGAATAATCTTCGCCAGCATGGTACCATTTTCCAGCTTCGCACCCGCACTGATTTCCCGGTTTACTTCAATCACAATTCCATCCACCGGTGCCACTATCTCCGTGGTATTCATCAAATCCTTCAGCTCCTCAACGCGTTCCTCATAGCTTTCCATTTGCTTGAGATAGCTCTCGTCCTGCCGGATATGGTCCATCTCCATCTGATAGAGCTCCAACCTATCAATCTTCCCCGGCAGTTCATATATACTGATATTTTCTATGGCTTCCTCATGAGCCACCTCATAATCCGCCTTAAACTTCTCGTAACGCTCCTTTAGTCTGGTAAGGGAAAGCTCCAGCTCTTCCAAATCCAGCGCATTGGTCTCCATGGACACCAGCGCAATCACATCCCCCTTACTAACAAACGTACTCCGCAAATCGTTCAGCTGCACCAGACGCATGGTGCCGCTGGCATACTCTGCCCGCACCACTGTGGTTTCCATTACATCAATACCTGCGGAAAACGCTGCGGATTCCGTCTGAAAATCCCCGTATTCCAGGGTATATACCTCATATCCGTTAAAGGTGGTTTTCCCCGTATCACTTTCTTCCAGGGCACTTAAATCCAGATAATCCTCCTTCTGTGCCTGTATTACCACATTCGTTCCGGCATCCGTAAAAAGAGAATTCTCACTACTACAGCCGGATAATCCCAGCGCTGCAGCCAGCAGCAGAGGCAATGTTTTTTTCCAGTAATTTTTTCTAGTCAAGATATACCTCATCTCCTTCCTCCAGACCGTCCTTTACCTCATAATCCATGGTGTCATACATTCCTACCTGTATATACACCTTTTCCTTCTTGTCCCCGTTTTTCACATAACAATATTTCCGGCTTCCGTCCTGATGCACTGCGATGCCCGGCACCTTCAGCACATTCTCCACCTTGGACTCCGTCAGTACAATCAAGGCAAACATACCGTGACTGATATTCTCACCTGGCTCGATTTCATAAGTAGAATAGGGAACCTCTCCCTTTTTCAAAATTGCGTAATACACTTCCTCATCCATGGGAATGTAAGTAAGAGGATACTCCTCACCATTGATGAATGCGGTAACGCCCAGCGCATCCTCCATATCCTTCTGGCTCACATAGGCCCCCACCACCTGATACCTGGTAGTATCCGATACGGCTATGTATGCTTTCTGCCCAATGATCCTGTCTCCACAAGCAAGGGAAACCATGGAGGTAACCACACCGTCAAAGGGTGCCACTATCTGATTACTGGTCAGCTTTGCCTGACATTCCTCCAGCTTCTCCTGCAAATAAGGAAGGGCAATCTCATAATCCTCTGTCAGATGCTTCATCTCCAGCTCCACCTTCTTAATCTTGGAGTCCCACTGTCCCGCAGCTGCACAAAGCTGGGAATAATTACTGGCGGACGGACCTGCCGCCTCCACCTGGTCAAGCGCCATCTCCAGCTCTATCTCCGCGATTTTCTTACTGTTCCTCTTGGTCTCCATATCATAATTGTAGGTGGCTGTCAGCTCCGCAATCTGATTCTGATAATTTTCTACCTGCTCCTTTGCATCGCCCACATCCGTAGCCGCCAGAAGCTGTCCTTCCTCCACCCTCTCTCCCAGGGTCACATAGTATTCCAGAAAAATACCGTCCTCCGGAAATACCAGTTCTTCCACATAGGGTGTAATCACGCCGTCAAACAGGCTCCTGCGAATAACATCCCCATACTCTACCTTTGAGGTCTGCTCCTCCGTCAAAGGATTCATCTCTACATTCTTCACAAAAACATCCGCTGCCTCTTCCCCATTCCGCTCACAGCCACTGAAAGAAAGGCAACACAAAAGCCCTGCAAGCAATACAGCTCCCAGACGCTTTCTCCTATACATATGTAACTTCATAGCATCCCGTTTCCTCATTTTATGTCACTCCCTGCTGCCTATATAATAACGTAGTCGCCCTCCTCCAGACCGGAGAGCACCTCCACCACATCGGAGCCCCACAGGCCGACTTCCACAAACTGCATACGACGGATTCCTTCCTCATCCAGAATATACACATAATATCTCTCTCCTGAGGTGTGAATGGCACTCTTGTCCACGGTGAGGACATTCTTTTTCTCCTCCGTACACAGCTCAATGGTTCCACTGGTAATATTGTAGGGGTCATAATCCAAATCCAACAGTTGGAAATAGATTTCCTTCGACCAACGTTCACGTAGTACCGGCTTCACCGTATATTCTCTCATAGCCTTGCCCAGACCACAAGTAATAGTATATGTCTGGGATAGATCGAGATAAGAAATCGCCTCCACATCCGTTGACTGGAAATAGCAGCTATTCTCATCATAAATACTCACCACATTCACCCCTTTATCCGTGGGGGTGTTTACCAAATCTGATTTCAGGAAATTCACAATACCGTCTATGGGCGCATAAAGAGTACCGTTCTCCACGTAATTCTTCGCCTCTTCCAGACGTTTCTCCTGCATATAGATGCTATCCTCCGCATCAATAATCTGGTTTTTATATCTCTCCTCAATATTCTCCAGATTCTTAATCAGATTTTCTTCATCCTTTTTCGTCATACGAGTATAATAGAAATCAGTATTCGCCTGCTCAATATCAAAAGCCTTGTTTTCCAGAAGCTGCTGGTAATTCAGCTTTGTTACCGCCAACCGATACTCCAGTTCATCCACCTTCGTTTTCGCAGACTCCACATCTACGCTGACCAGCTTATCTCCTTTGCTTACTACATCGCCCTTTTCCACATATACATCCGTAATAACTTCCTTATCAATGGCAAAAGACAGCCAGACTTCTTCCGTCTGTTTATATACGCAGTCAATCTCCAGTATCTGCGCCACATCTCCTTTAACCACCGGAGACATCTCATAGGTAACCTGCTGCTGCTCTTCCGCCTCCAGAACAATCTCCTTATTGACCGCTGCTTCCTGCCCGCAGCCACCTAAGGAGATACTGAAAAGAAGAGGTATGATGCATGTTAATTTTAATCTTAAGTCCCGTCCTTTCAACCTTCTTCCTCCTTGCTCATTTCTCTGATGCTTGCTCTAAGTCTTAGTATATTTCCGGGAGAAACGGACAATTCATCCACTCCCATCTTAAGGAACAGCTCCGTAAGTTCCATATCTGAGCCCAACTCTCCGCAGATTCCCACGGGTATGCCATGCCTGTGCCCATTCTCAACCACCATTCCAATCATGCGAAGCACGGCGGGATGATGGGCGTCATAAAAAGCATCCAATCGCTCATTCTGACGGTCCAGAGCCAATGTATACTGAGTCAAGTCATTGGTTCCGATACTGAAAAAATCCACCAGCTCTGCCAGCTCATCACTTATCATAACTGCTGCCGGCGTCTCTATCATAATCCCCTGCTTCGGTACCTGATAAGAAAGCCCCTCTGAAGCCAGCTCCTTGGCCACTTCCTCAGCTATTTCTTTAATCTGCAGTACTTCAGAAAGGGAAGTAATCATAGGATAAAGCACTGCCAGCTCTCCATGCATCCCCGCACGGAACAAAGCTCGCAGCTGGGTCTTGAAAATATCCTTTCTGGTCAGACAGATACGGATGGCACGGAAGCCCAGGGCGGGATTATCCTCCTTCCCAAGCTCCAGATAGTCCACCTGCTTGTCGGCACCGATATCCAGCGTCCTTATGGTTACCAGCTTTCCTTCCATTTTCTGCAGTGCCTTCTTGTACACATGCAGCTGCTCCTCCTCCGTGGGAAGTCTATCCTTTTGCAGATATAAAAATTCACTTCGAAAAAGTCCGATACCCTCCGCATCATTTTCCAGTGCATAGGCAATATCCTGCACACCACCGATGTTGGCCAGAAGTCCGATTCTCCTCCCATCCTTGGTAACCGTCTCTTTCCCCTTCATGCACTGCAAAAGAGCCTGCTCCTCTTCCTGAGCCCGGATTTTCTCTCTGGCTACGGACAATTCCACCTCCGTCGCATCGATGACAAAGCTGCCCTCATAACCATCCACAATACCAAGCTTTCCGGGCTGTAAGTCCCCCAAAGAAAGCTCCGCACCCACAATGGCGGGAATATTCATCATCGCCGCCAGAATGGCTGTATGGGAGTTTGCAGAACCACGCACCGTTACCAGTGCCAGAATCTTCTTTTTATCCATCTGCATCACTTCGCCCGGCGTCAAATCCTCTGCCACAATAATGGAAGGCTCCATCTCCGTAACCGACAGCTCCTCCTGCCCCTGCAAAGCCCGAATCACCCGGCCGGACACGTCCATTACATCGATACCACGCTCCTGCATATAATCATCATCCATTCCGGCAAACATATCTGCATAATGGGTACCTGTGGTGGCCACCGCATACTCTGCATTTACCTTCTCCGCCTGAATAATAGTGTGAATGGAATCCAAGAAACCGGCATCCTCTAACAGCATCAGGTGGGCATTAAAAATGGCTGCGCCTTCCTGTCCTACCTCTTCCAGTGCTTTTTCATAAAGCTTTTTCAGCTGATTTTTCACCTTGTACAGCCCCTGCTCCAATCTGACCATCTCGGAGGCTGTATTATAAATTCGATATCGTTTTACCTGTGCTTCCCATGGCTTGATTACCACCACAGGCCCTACTGCGATTCCAAAATGAACCGCTTTTCCTGTCATTCGCACGTTGTGACTCTCCCTTCCTGTATAATATAGCGAATGTTTAAATCCTTATCTAAAAGTACCATATCTGCCACGGAACCTGCACTCAGGCTTCCACGCTCTGCTAATACTCCCAGAGCCTTGGCAGGATTATAGCTGGCACATTTCACTGCACTTCCCAGCGGAATTCCCATCTGTACCACACTGCGCACCATATCCATCAGGTGGCATACGGAGCCTGCAATCGTTCCGTCCGCAAGGAGCGCCTTTTTCCCTTTTACCTGCACCTGCTGACCGCCCAAGGTATACTCTCCCTCCGGCATTCCACAGGCACGCATACTGTCGCTGATAAGGATAATCCTATCCTCTCCAAACATTTTAAAAACAGCTTTGACCATGGCGGGGTGAATATGCTCCCCATCCCCAATCAGCTCTACCATCACATGCTCCGCATCCAGTGCAGCTCCCGGCACACCGGGTCTGCGGTGCCCCATGGGCTCCATGGCATTGAACAAATGGGTTACATGACTTACGCCTCTTTGAAAGGCACTTGCCGCAATATCATAATCCGCTCCGGTATGCCCCAGAGCAATCCTTACCGTCTCCTTTATGCCACCGATAAATTCCATGGCTCCCGGCAGCTCCGGCGCTATGGTAAGCAGCCTTATTTTTCCTCCTGCACTTTCCTGTAGCTTCTGAAAAAGTGCCAAATCCGGTGGGCAGAGGTTCTCCTTTTTCTGTGCTCCGGCCTTCCCGGGCGCTAGAAAAGTCCCCTCCAGGTTGATTCCCAATATGGCAGCTCCCCCGGTATACTCCGTCTTTCTGACATTTTCCAGCACACCCTCCAACTCAGGCAAAGGCAAGGCCATGGTTGCCGGGCAGAATGCAGTGATACCGTTTTGCAGCTGGAATTCTGCCATGCCCTTCAGCACCTCCGGCGTACCATCACAGACATCAAAACCGGCACATCCATGGAGGTGAATATCTATCAGACCGGGCACAATATACAGCCCTGCCGCATCCAGACGTTCTCCCTGTGCAGTCTCTGCAATTCTTCCGTTTTCTATGTATATTGTATCCTTCTCAAACTGTCCCGTATCCCGAAATACAAGACCATTTTCAATAATCATATCACTCACATTTCCTGTTACTTTTAACGCCAAAATATAATATCCCTGAGAATACCATACTCTTTATAGTATACGTCTTATAAATTAGAAATGCAATTTATTTCCGGAGATGTTCACAAATTATTCACGACTTCTTTTGCATGGTGTTCCTCCCTCTCTTCTTCATATTGACGAACCCGGTTAAAAAAATTAGAATGGATAGAAATGATTTAGATTTTGGGGTTAAATATATGAAAAAACAAAAGCTTATCTATATAGGTGGCGCAATCTTTTTTCTCTGTATCATCATAGCTGTTGGTGCGACTGCAAGGTATACTCCACAGGGTACGGGAGCTTCTCTCCCATCTGTAGAACCCTATATTCCTGTAGCCTCAGAGCCTCCCGTCTCCACGCCTGTGCCCACGGAAGAACAGGCTCCCATACCGGACACGGTTCCTCCTGTGATTGAAGGAGTAACACTGCTGTCGGTTTCCCTGGGGGACTCTGTCTCCTACCGTAAGAATGTAACGGTTTCTGACAACAGCGGCGAACAAATCACACTGGAAATCGATAATTCCGCAGTTATCCTGGATGAAATCGGTTCCTATCCGGTCATCTACTCAGCCAGGGATTCCGCCGGTAACGAGACCTTTGTGGAAACCACTATATCTATCGTAGAGCCCTCGGGAATTGATGTGGAATATGTATTATCTCTGGCCGATCAACTGATTGCAGAGCAGACCACACCGGAAATGTCCCTGTGGGACAAGGCTTACACCCTTTGGAACTGGTGTCGCAAAAATATCCGATACTCCTACTCCTCCGGCAACCGTAGCAGCGTATATGCCGGCGCCTATGAAGGACTTCACGACAGGCAGGGAGACTGTTATGCCTATTACGCAACCTACTCCGTTCTGTTGGACCGCTTGGGCATTGAAAACATATGTGTAACCAGAATGGGTGGTGAAAGCAATCACTGGTGGAATCTGGTAAATCTCGGCGATGGCTGGTATCACTGCGACTGTAGCCCCCGGAATCTGGAGCACCGCTACAAATGCTTTATGCAGACCGACGCACAGCTGCAGGAATATGAAGCTTTCTATGTGGAACACCCGGGGTACTATCAATTTGATACTACCCTTTACCCGGAGCGGGAAACTACCGTACTTTTTGACGGCAAGCCCACCTCCGTCCGCCCAACGGCAACACCGGCCCCGACTACTGATACCGACCTTCTTCCTCAGCCCTAACACATAAAAGTGGGCTGGCGAGAACGACCGACTCTCCGGGGGAACAACTCCCCTACGGACTCCCATCCTACTACTGCTTAAATTTCACAAAATCGCGCCCGCGTTCTGTGATTATTCAAGTCTTCTCAAGGTTAGACAAGGGGCCCTCACTGTTCGCATACGACGGATTCCACAAAAACTTTAGCTTTGTAAGGCTTCGGGGGATGGGGCTATATGGGGACACTGACTTCACCCTGCTTAAATTTCTCAAAATCGCAGATTGCGTTGTTTTATTATTTCGTGTTCGTCCAAGATTCGAGCAAAAATAGGGCTATGTTCGCCGGATG
>JAFTXD010000087.1 GCA_017461775.1 Lachnospiraceae bacterium | reverse complement strand
CGCCAAGTGCCGACGTGTTTCACGGGTATCCAAAAGACCAATGGTGCCTCCAAGGAGCTGCTTCCCAAGCATGGTACCGTGGCAATGCCAAAAAAAGTAGAGGAAACAAATTTGCAAAAAATACATGTACTTGATGAAGCAACAATTGATAAAATCGCAGCCGGTGAAGTGGTGGAGCGTCCATCCAGCGTGGTGAAGGAGCTGGTGGAAAACGCCATTGATGCAGGCGCGACCTCCATTACGGTGGAGATTAAAGAGGGTGGTATCAGCTTTATCCGCATTACGGACAATGGCTCCGGCATTTCTGCGGATCAGATTCGGACGGCCTTTCTTCGCCATGCCACCAGTAAGATTTCTTCTGCGGAGGATTTGTCCAGCATCGGAAGCCTGGGCTTTCGAGGAGAAGCTTTGTCAAGTATTGCAGCGGTGGCCCAGGTGGAGCTGATTACCAAGACAAAGGATAGCCTCCTTGGAAAACGCCTTGTTTTGGAAGGCCCCAGAGAAGTGGCCTTTGAGGATGTGGGAGCGCCGGATGGCACCACCTTCCTTATCCGGAATTTGTTTTTTAATACCCCCGTGCGTAGAAAGTTCTTAAAGACTGCTGCCACAGAGGGTGGATATATTATCGATTTGATGGAGCATATGGCACTGTCCAGACCGGATATCGCCTTCAAACTGATTGTGGGTAGCCAGACCAAGTTTTATACCACAGGAAACGGACAGCTGAAGGAAGTGATTTACCGCATTTATGGCAGAGATACCGCAAGCAATGTGATTGCTATGGACCATGAGGAGGGCGGTATCCGTATCCGTGGATATCTGGGAGACCCTTCCATCGTGCGCTCCAATCGAAATTATGAAATTTACTTTATCAATGGACGCTTTATCAAAAGCAATGTGATTTCCAAGGCCATTGAGGATGGATATAAACAGTACCTGATGCAGCATAAGTTTCCTTTCTGCGTGCTGCATATTACTGTGGAGGATAAGTCCAGAGTGGATGTGAACGTGCACCCCACTAAGATGGAGGTGCGTATCTCCGATGGTCCCATTGTGTATAATATGATTGCAGATGCCATTATGCACCGACTGGCAAATAAGGAGATGATTCCGGAGACTACTTTGCCCAGGGAAAAGGTGAAGCCACAGCCGGTGGCGGAGCAGCCGAAGGTAGAAACTCCCAAGACGGAACCTCCAAAGGCAGAGATGCCTGAGAACACACCAAAGCCACAGATTAAGGAAATGATTCAGAGCATTTCCAGGGGAGAGCCACTTCCTGCTATGAAGACCTTATACGAGGGGGCAAAGGTGATTTCCAAGTCCCTTCCGGACCCTGGGCCGCAGCCACAGCCGCCGGTGATTCCGGCGAAAAAGGAGTCTGCCCCGGAGCCCTTTGAGCTAAATCGTCAGCAGTCCTTTAAGGTTATGGAGGAGCTGAAGTACGAGGCAGATCGCAGCAAGATGACGGACTTTAAACAGGAGACACTGTTTGAAGAGGATGATAAGCTCCTTAGCCAGAAGAAAAAGGCAGATTACCGTATCATAGGACAGGTTTTTGATACCTATTTTATGGTACAATATGAAGATAAGCTGATGATTATCGACCAGCATGCTGCCCATGAAAAGGTGAAATACGAGCGTCTCATGAAACGTTACGAGGAAAAGACCATGGTGAGCCAGAATCTGATGCCACCCCTGGTAGTCAGCCTCACCGGGCAGGAGGAGCAGGTGCTTGCAGAATATGCTAAAGTTTTTCAGAATATGGGCTTTGAGGTGGAGCATTTTGGCGGCAATGAGTACACCATCCGGGCAGTGCCGGTGGATTTGTACGGCTGCGAGGAAAAGCAGATGTTTTTGGAGGTCTTAGACCAGTTGGCGGAGACGGGCACCAGAGGAAATATAAAGGTGGTGGAGGAGAAAATAGCTTCCATGTCCTGTAAGGCGGCAGTGAAGGGAAATAACCGCTTAAGTATGGAGGAGGCGAAGGCACTTATTGACGAGCTTCTGACTCTGGAAAATCCCTACAATTGTCCTCACGGAAGACCCACCATTATAACCCTTACCAAGTATGAAATGGAGAAACGATTCAAACGATGATGGAGAAAAGACCACTCATAGTATTAACAGGACCTACCGCGGTGGGAAAGACCAGCCTGTCCATTCAGCTGGCAAAGGCGGTGAATGGAGAGATTATTTCCGCAGATTCCATGCAGGTCTATAAAGGGATGGATATTGGCTCGGCGAAAATTATGCCGGAGGAAATGGAGGGCGTTCCTCATCATCTCATCGATGTGCTGGAGCCTACGGAGGACTTTAATGTGGTAACCTTCCAGAACCTTTGTAAGGAGGCCATGGAGGGGATTTATCAAAGGGGGCACATCCCCATACTTACCGGAGGTACCGGCTTTTATATCCAGGCGGTGCTGAGGGATATCGATTTTACCAGTAATGACGAGGATACCACCTATCGTCAGGAGTTAGAGACTCTGGCAAAGGAAAAGGGAGGGGACCATCTGCACGAAATGCTGCGCAAAGTGGACCCGGCTTCTGCAGAGGCTATTCATGCCAACAATATAAAGCGTGTCATTCGTGCCCTGGAATTCCATCAGCAGACCGGTGGAAGGATTTCAGAGCATAATGACCAGGAGAGTCAAAAACAATCTCCCTATAATTTTGCCTATTTTGTACTAAACGATGACCGGGCAAAGCTCTATGAGCGTATCGAAAAGCGTATTGATATTATGCTGGAGCAGGGGCTGGTGGAAGAGGTGAAAACACTGGCGGAAAAAGGACTTTCCAGAGGCTATGTGTCCATGCAGGGCCTGGGCTATAAGGAGATTCTGGATTATCTGGATGGAGAAATCTCTTTGGAGGAAGCCATTTACATCCTGAAAAGAGATACCAGACATTTTGCCAAGCGACAGATTACCTGGTTTAAAAGGGAGAGCGAGGTCATCTGGGTGAACAAACCGGACTTTGCTTATGAGGAAGAAAAAATACTGGCATTTATATTAAAATGTTTACAGGATAAAAATATATGGTCATAAAGAGGAGTAGTTATGAGCAGTATCAATGAAATGTATAAAGAGATGGGCATTTCATCACAGGTCTATGAATACGGCGAGTTGCTTTGCAAGAAGTTAAAAAGCCGCTTTGAACAAATTGATGAGAATGCAGAATTTAACCAGATGAAGGTGCTTCATGCCCTTCAGGAGGCAAAGGTAAGTGAAGCCTGCCTTTTAGGAACTACCGGTTATGGGTATAATGATATCGGAAGGGATACGCTGGAGGAGGTATACAGTCATGTATTCCATACGGAGGATGCACTGGTGCGTCCCCAGATTACCTGCGGAACTCATGCCCTGGCTCTGGCACTGATGAGCAATCTTCGTCCCGGGGATGAGCTGTTATCTCCGGTGGGGAAACCCTATGATACGCTGGAGGAGGTTATCGGTATCCGGGAGACACCGGGTTCATTATCTGAGTATGGTATCACCTACAGCCAGGTGGATTTGCTTCCTGATGGCAGCTTCGACTATGAAAATATCAAAAAAGCGATTAATGAGCGTACCAAGCTGGTAACCATCCAGCGTTCCAAGGGCTATCAGACCAGACCAACCCTTTCTGTGGCGCGTATCGGAGAGCTGATTTCCTTTATTAAGGAGATTAAACCGGATATTATCTGTATGGTGGATAACTGCTACGGGGAATTTGTAGAAACGATAGAGCCCTCCGATGTGGGTGCGGACATGGTGGTTGGTTCCCTCATTAAGAATCCCGGCGGTGGTCTGGCACCTATCGGCGGATATATTGCAGGAAAGAAGAGTTGTGTGGAGAATGCAGCATATCGCCTGACTTCCCCGGGGCTTGGAAAGGAAGTGGGGGCATCCCTTGGAGTGCTTTCCAGCTTTTATCAAGG
>JAFTXD010000086.1 GCA_017461775.1 Lachnospiraceae bacterium | reverse complement strand
GAACATAATAATCTGCCCCTCCTCCGGATAGGTCATCCCCAGCTCACCGATGGCAACACGCTTAATCTCTTCCAAATCTATACTACTTTCTATTCTACACAAATTCTCGTCGTTGGCAATCTTCAGATTGTTCAAATATTTCTCCCGACTTGCCACCTGCTCCGTCAAAGCAACGATATCGGACTGCAGCTTCACATAGCCGATTAACACTATACCGGCTACTAGGAAGGTTGCCAGAAGAAAAAGTACATATCCAAAGCTCATATGCTTTGCTCTTTCCCTGTTTTTCTTGGTAGTATGGCTCTGCTGCTTGCGTACAGGAGCCTCTAACTCACGCTGTATATTTATTTTTCTTGCTGTACTACCATAATTATAATTGCTCATCATAAAACCTAACTTTCTAGCATACCTTGTTCTAACTACTCAGTTCCTTCGTAGTTAGAACCGCAAGCCCAGTTGAAATCACTTCGTGATGGGGCTTGCTCTTGCATTATTTTCGTTTTCGCACGAACTATGCAGTAAATGCATAGTCCTGTCCAGAACAGTAACGCTTGCATCAGTTCTTCTCGAAAACCCGAAGCTTAGCACTCTTAGAACGGCTATTGACCTCCAGTTCCTCCTTGCTTGGTAAAATAGGCTTCTTGGATACTACCTTTCCCTCCGGAACCCTTCCACACACACAAACCGGGAATTCCGCCGGGCAGGTACAGGGGTTTTCTTTATTTTTAAATGCTGTTTTTACTATTCTGTCTTCCAAAGAATGGAAGGTAATGATACAGAGACGGCCGCCCGGATTTAAAAGGCCGATCAAATCATCCAATGCATTTTTCAATACCTCCAGCTCTCTGTTACACTCAATACGGATAGCCTGATAGGTCTGCTTGGATGGGTGACCGCTTTGTCTCATTTTTGCCGGAATTGCCGCCTTGATGATCTCATTCAGCTCCCCGGTGGTTTCAATCTCTTTATTTTGTCTTGCTGCCACAATATGCTTGGCAATGTTTTTCGCGAATTTATCTTCTCCGTAATCACGAATGATGCGGAATAAGTCCATCTCAGAATATGTATTGACAATATCCTTGGCTGTCAAGGTCTGACGCCTGTCCATACGCATATCAAGGGGCGCATCAAAACGATAGGAAAAGCCCCTCTCCCCAGTGTCTAGCTGATAAGAGGAAACACCAAGGTCAAGGACGATGCCGTCCACCTTCTCTACGCCCTGCTCCGCAAGAGCCTCCTTCGCATTGCAGTAATTATTTCGAATCACGGTTACCATCCGGCCAAACTCTGATAATCTTTCACTTGCAGCCTTAATCGCTGCATCATCCTGGTCTATACCATAAAACTTGCCGTTCTCAAGCCGCTTACAAACTTCATAAGCATGTCCGCCACCACCCAGTGTTCCGTCCACGTAGATACCATCAGGCTTAATATTCAGATTTTCAATGGTTTCCTGTAATAACACGGAATAGTGGTTAAATTCCATCTTGTATCTTCTCCTTAAATGGATAATCCTAAGGCTTCCATGGCTGCAGCGATATCATCCATATCCTTGTCAGCATCCATGCTTTCCCAGTTTTCTTTGCTCCAGATTTCAATACGGGTTCCTACACCCACCAGTACAACATCCTTTTCCAGCTGTGCAAATTCTCTTAAGGGAGCCGGGAGCAAAATTCTTCCCTGCTTGTCCACCTCTACCTGTGCCGCTCCGGCTAAGAAGAAACGGGTGAACATTCTGGCGTCCTTATTGGACATGGGCAAATCTGCGAGCTTCTTTTCAAAGGCAGCCCAATCTTCATTGGCGTACACAAATAAGCAGCCATCCATTCCCTTGGTAACAACAAATTCATCCCCCAACTGGTCTCTGAATTTTGAAGGAACAATCAACCTGCCTTTCGTATCCACTGTATGATTGTACTGACTCATGAACATCTCGCAATCACCACCTTAAAAGGGTGCCTTGGATGATTTGGATTTCTAAAAATCCACCACTTTGTACCACTATGATACCACTTTCATCCACTTTCCACCACTTTTAAGTTATTCTACGCTACTTTTTTAATTTATGCAAGGGGATTTCATGACTTTCCTCCCAGAAATGCGCAAAAAAATAACGCCTTGCCCAGTGGGCAAGACGCCAAAATCAATATCTTGTATTTACTTTTTCAAAAGTACTATATCTGGTTTTCTTCCGTTTTGGGATTTTCCCCCACTTTTTTCTTTTTCAGCACCATACGGATGACCACATCAGCCACCACTGCACCTACAAAGCACACAATTCCCACCAGCTGGGAAACAGGAATATTGGTACCGGAAAGCATCAGCTGATCCGTACGCATACCTTCTACAAAGAAACGGATGATTCCGTAGCCACCCAGGTACAGAAGACAGATTTCACCGTCAAACTTCTTATGCTTCGTATAAACCAACATAAGGATTAATACAAGCAGATTCAGTGCACTTTCATAGAAAAATGTAGGATGTACCTGAATATAATTGGTTCCTTCTGTTATATGAGCGCTGATTTCCGCCGTGATATCGCTTCTATCTCTAACCATATCAATAGGAATCCGCATAGCCAATAAGGAATCCGTGTAACCACCGAACACTTCTCGATTGAAGAAATTTCCCCAGCGGCCGATAACCTGCCCCAAAATCAATCCGGGCATCGCGGTATCTCCCATCAGCAGTGCATTCTGCTTTTTTATCTTGCAGAAAGTAAACAGCGTAATAAAGGCACCGATGACTGCTCCATAAATGGCAATTCCCCCCTGTCGCAGATTGAAGATGCTAAGCAAGTCTCCTTCAAACTCCTTCCACTGGAACACCACATAATATATCCGGGCTCCAATGATAGAGAAAATAACTGCATAAGGATAAAAATCCCAATATATATCCGGATTCTGACCGGTTTTCTTCGCCACATGAGCTGCCATATAGATTCCGGAAATCACCCCGATTGCAATCAGACATCCATAAAAGTGAATAAACAAATTACCCACATAGAAGCCCTGAGGTATATTCTCCAAATACAGCCCCAGATTCGGGAATGCAATATCCTTTAAACCCATTATATCTTTCATACGCTCTCCAAACTATACATTAAAGCGGAATAAAATAACATCTCCGTCCTTAACTACATATTCCTTACCTTCCATGCCTACAAGACCCTTTTCTCTTGCTGCTGCAAGGGAACCGTTCTCCAATAAATCCTTGTAATTTACAACCTCAGCCTTAATAAAGCCTCTCTCAAAGTCAGAGTGAATCTTACCTGCCGCCTGTGGTGCCTTAGTTCCCACCTTGATGGTCCATGCACGGGTCTCATCCTCACCTGCGGTTAAGTAACTGATAAGTCCAAGTAAGGAATAGCTTGCCTTGATGAGCTTTTCCAGACCGGACTCTGATAATCCCAAATCCTCTAAGAACATTGCCTTCTCATCATCATCCAGTTCGGAAATCTCCTGCTCAATCTGGGCACAGATAACGAACACCTCACTGTTCTCGGTCTTAGCAAACTCACGAACTGCCTGTACCCCTTCGTTGGTCGCACCATCATCCGCCAAATCATCCTCTGCTACATTTGCTGCATAGATTACCGGCTTATAGGTAAGCAGATTGTATTCCTTTAATAATGCCAGTTCGTCCTCATCCTCGGTCACAAAGCTCTTTGCCAGCTTACCGGACTCTAAGTGATCCTTCAGCTGCTCGATTAACGCCTGCTCCTTTGCTAAGGTCTTGTCCATTCTGGCCGCCTTGGCAACCTTGGCATATCTTCTCTCTAAGATTTCCAGGTCAGAGAAAATCAGCTCAAAGTTAATGGTCTCAATATCTCTCATCGGATTGATACAACCATCCACATGGATAACATTAGTATCCTCAAAACAGCGAACTACATGCACAATGGCATCTACTTCACGAATATTGCTTAAGAACTGATTTCCAAGACCCTCTCCCTTGGACGCGCCCTTTACCAGACCTGCAATATCCACGAACTCAATCACTGCCGGGGTCACCTTCTTGGACTGATACATATCTCCGAGGAGCTTAAGTCTTTCATACTGCACCATTACAATACCCAAATTTGGGTAGATGGTACAGAAAGGGTAATTTGCTGATTCTGCTCCCGCCTTGGTCAGGGAGTTAAAAAGGGTACTCTTTCCTACGTTGGGAAGGCCTACGATTCCTAGTTTCATAATCTATAATCTCCTTTGATTTTCCTAGATTTTATAAGGTTTTTCACAGTTGCTCTTTTGGTAGGTGCACCATTTAGTGCACCATTTAT